>JAGWVX010000340.1 GCA_018970685.1 Alphaproteobacteria bacterium
GACGGCCGTCGGTTCAGGCCGGCATGGCCGCCCGCGCCACACCGGCGGGATGCTTACGCCGGTAATATGCTGCCGTAGCGGCAATCACCGGCAAGCCGAACGCTATCGGCCACAGCCACACGGCCAGAACCGCATGCGGGAAAATCCGGCTCAGCGTGACGGCGGAAAATGCGGTCCATGCCGCAATGTAACTGCCCATGAACCGCTCGAAATGCGTGAACAGCCAGAACATCCGCCGCGTCGGCTTGTGCACGAACCGATGCATGTCCACCGCCGTCACCCGCAGACCCAGAACCCCCAGCACGACGGCGATGACACCCATATGCTGCACCCATGCCGGCTGAAGGACGGCGAATCCGGCAAGGCCGGCGCACGCGGCGAATGTCACGATCGCCGCCGCCCAATCGCGAAGCTTTGCGGAACCGCCATCCGCCAGATCCTTCAGACTCAGCGCGCGATAGCCGGAGAAGGCCATGTAAAACGTCAGGATCGCCACCAAGGCGAGAAACAGCACGGGCCGGAACAAGGCCATCGGCAATGCCGTGGCTGCGACCGCAGCCATGGACCAGAAATAGATTTTCCCCCAGCGCCGGTGCCGCGGGCCGCCCTTGGCAACCGCGAGAACCAAGGGCGCCATGACCAGGCACACGGCGCCGGCCGCAATATGAATTGCCAGAAGGACATGCATCCACAGTGGATCGCCAGTCTGCATCGAATTTTCCCCGGAAGCCTTGTCTGCTCCGAAGGCATCCCTCAGATTGAGGACGTCGAAAAGGCGGAATGCGCGAAACGCGCAACCAATTACGCGAATGACGAAAGCGACGATCCACGCTTCGCGAAATGCAGCTCTTGTGTGGCTTCCGTCCGCCGAAATGCTCGTGGTGCCGCTTGTGGCGGCGGCCTTCCTGAGCCTCACAGACGCTTTCGACCTGCATGTTCTGCCTCTGGCGGAGCGCTTCTTCTACTGGCTGGTGCTGCTGGCAATCGGACAAAGCGCCAGCGTGCTGATCCGCGGCTCGCTCGACCGTATGCCGATATCGCGTGCCAGGCTTGTCCTCGCCGGCATCCTGCGCTGCGTCCTTGGATCGCTGCCGATGACGGTGGCTGTGTGGCTGCTCACCAGCCTGGCGCTGTCTCAACCCTTGCGCATCGCGCGCCTGCCGGATTTCTATCTGCCGGTTCTGGTGGTGACCGCCGCCATGGTCGCCATCAATCTCCTGGCGCAACGGCGCCCCGTCGAGACACACCGCACGAACAGCGACGGCGAAGCTGCGACGGGCGCCGGCGCAGCGCCGATTCTGGCGCGCCTGCCGCCCCGGCTGAAAGGCGCGACGCTCTACGCGGTGGAGGCCGAGGACCATTACATCCGGCTGCACACCAGCGCCGGCTCCGATCTCGTATTGCTGCGTTTTGCCGATGCGTTGACGGAACTACGCGGCATCGAGGGAGCCCAAATTCATCGCTCCTGGTGGGTGGCGCGCGACGCCGTCGAGACCTCGCACCGGGCGGACGGCAAGCTGTTTCTCGTCCTGCACGGCGGCGTGAAAGCGCCCGTCAGCCGGAGCTATACGCGGGTGCTGCGCGCGCAGGGGTGGCTGTAAAGACGTCTGTTCCGACAGATGTTCGGAGCGAAGCCGCCTTGGCCGTGAACCGCGCCTATGCCCGCGCGCCGCGCGAGGGTTCCTTTTCAAGCCGCAGATCGGCGAGCCAGGCGAGGATGCGTTCGGCCAGTTTTTCCCAGCCCTCTTCGCCGATCAGCCAATGGCTCCGCCCGGGCATTTCCTCGAACACCGCGCGGCCTTCGTAGCGCGCGGCGACGGCGCGCACGGTGGACGGCGGATTGATCTTGTCTTCGCCGCCGGCGATGCAGAGCAGCGGGCAGGCGACGTCGCGCGGCTTGACGAACGCGGCGCGCTTGACGTCGAGCGCCCAGTTCGTCACCTCGAACATGGCGCGGCCCGATTCCGGCACGAAGCGCGCATAGACGGCATTGCGCCGACGCTCGCTCAGCTTGTCGAGCGAATGGGCGGCGGCGACGGCGTAATGCGGATCGAGCGGGCGGTTCCAGAAATCGCCGGCCAGATACAGCGCCTGCGCCGAGGCCACTTCGAACCAACTGGTCGGCATCACGCCCCAGGGCGCGGACGGCGCCAGCAGCACCGCCGCGCGCGCGCAACCGCGCGCCGCCAGCATCTGCGCCAGCAAACCGCCGAGCGAATGGCCGACCAGTATCGGCGCCGGGCCGGGGCCGGCGATCAGCCTTTCCAGATCGTCGGCGTAATCGAGGACGCTCGTCCGTCCCAGCGCCGCGGGCGGCTTGGCGCCGCAATCGTGATGGCGCAGCGCCGGGCTGCGCACCGCGTAGCCCGCTTCGGCGAAGGGCTTGGCGAAGTCCTCGAAAGCCCAGGCGCCGCAGAAGGCGCCGTGGAGCATGACGATCGGCGGGCGCTTCACGCCGGACCGGCGAGATCGCGGAACGCCGCGATCACCTTGCCGTAGATGTCGCGCTTGAAGGGCACGATCAGCTCCGGAAGGGCGTCCATGGACAGCCATTTCCACGTGGCGAATTCGGGATGTTCGGTGCGGATGTCGATGTCGCGGTCCTCGCCGGTGAAACGCAGCGCCAGCCATTTCTGCTTCTGCCCGCGATAGCGCCCGTGCAGCGCCACGCCGATCAGATGCTTGGGCAGATCGTAGCTGTGCCAGCCTTCCATCTCGCGCAGAAGCACGGCCTTGTCGGTGCCGACTTCTTCCTTCAATTCGCGCAGCCCCGCTTCGACCGGCGTTTCGCCTTCGTCGATACCGCCTTGCGGCATCTGCCAGCCCTCCACCGTCTGATCGATGCGCCGGCCGGCGAACACCAAGCCGCCGCGGTTGATCAGCATCATGCCGACGCTGAGGCGATAGGGAAGAGCTTCGGGATCGACGCGTTTGGACATGCCGGCGGAATTACTGCTTGGTTTGCGTCACTATGGCCGATACCGGCACCAGAGCAAAGCCCCGCCCCGCCAGCCCCTTCGCCCAAACGTTCACGCGGTCGACGGTCACCGGATAGAGGAAGCCCGAGCCCGAGGCGCTGCCCTTGGCGCGCGCTTCGGCTTCGAGGTCCGAAAGCTGGTGGTCGATTTCCATCGCCGACTGGATGGTGTCGACGGTGGTGGCGGCCTGCGCGAAATAGGTGCCGACGCGCGAGGCCACGTCGGGCGCCACCGAATGCAGTGCCGAACCGTTGTCGTAGAACAGCAGCCCGCGGCGCGTCAGATAGGTCAGCACCGGCTCGAGCGCGCCCGCATCCGACAGCAGCCGTCCGCCGAGCAGATTGGTGACGCCGACATAACCGGTCATGCGGGTCAGCGCCCACACCAGCCGCCGGGTGTTGGAATCCTCGCCGATGCCGGCGCGCAGCGTGTATTGGCCCGGATCGCTGTCGGGAAAATCGTAAGGCTCCATCGGAACCTCGAG
>JAGWVX010000341.1 GCA_018970685.1 Alphaproteobacteria bacterium
GACGACCGATTTCCAGAACCGGCTCGCCGAATTGCAGGCGGAGCACCGCGCATTGATCGGGCGGCCGAACCATCCGGTCGAACAACACAACGGCATCTACCGGCGCTGGGTAAATCCGGTCCTGACGGCCGGTCACGCGCCGCTGTTTTGGAGATATGACCTCGATCCCGCCGCCAACCCGTTCCTGATGGAACGGCTCGGCATCAACGCGGCGTTCAATGCGGGCGCTCTCTATCGCGACGGCAAATATCTGCTGATCGTGCGGGTGGAAGGCGTCGACCGCAAATCGTTCTTCGCCGTGGCCGAAAGCGCCAACGGCGTCGATGGCTTTTCGTTCTGGGATTATCCCTTGGAGCTGCCGCAGACCGCGGAATCTGACACCAATGTCTACGACATGCGCCTCACGGCCCATGAAGACGGCTGGATTTACGGTCTTTTCTGCACGGAGCGGAAGGACAGGACGCGGCCGGACGACGCATCAGCGGCCGTTGCCCAATGCGGCATCGCGCGGACGCACGATCTCAAGGCTTGGGAGCGCTTGCCCGATCTCGTCACCCGTTCGGGCCAGCAGCGCAACGTCGTGCTGCATCCCGAATTCGTCGGCGGCAAATACGCGCTCTATACGCGCCCGCAGGACGGTTTCATCAGCGTCGGCAGCGGCGGCGGCATCGGCTGGGGCCTGACCGCCGACATGACGCAGGCGCAGGTGAACGAAGAGGTCGTCGTCGATGGCAAGATCTACCACACCATCAAGGAAGTGAAGAACGGCCAAGGCCCCGCGCCGCTGAAGACCAAGCAGGGCTGGTTGCATCTAGCGCATGGCGTGCGCAACACGGCGGCGGGTCTGCGCTACGTCCTTTACATGTTCATGACCGCGCTCGACAGACCGTGGATGGTCACCCATGCGCCGGGCGGCTATTTCATCGCGCCGCAGGGCGAAGAGCGCGTCGGCGATGTTTCGAATGTCGTGTTCTCGAACGGCTGGATCGTCAACGGGAAGAACGAAGTCTTCGTCTACTACGCCTCGTCCGACACCCGCATGCATGTCGCCACGTCCTGCATCGACCGGTTGGTCGATTACGTGACCCATACGCCGCCCGATCCGCTGACCTCGGCGGAATGTGTCAGGCAGCGCTCGGCGTTGATCGCGAAGAATCTGACGCTCTTGGGACACAGCTAACGGCGGCGCTGCAGTTTCGCCCAGGGCACGGCGTTCGTCGAGAAATGCTGCACCAGGAATTCGATCAGGGCGGTGACGCGCGAGGCGCGCGGGCCGCCCGCCGGCGTCAGCACATTGACGTTCAGCGGCGGCACCGGCCAGTCCTGCAGCACGCGTTCGAGTCCGCCGCTTTCGATCTCGTCCCAGACGACGAAGTCCGGCTGCATCGCCAGCCCCAGTCCGGCGCGCAAGCCAATCTCCAGCGCGTCCGCACTGTTGGCGCTGAGCGGTCCTTCGACCCTTACCGACTCTTTTTCGCCGGCGTCGTTGACGAAATACCAGACGTCGCCGGAGGCGAGATAAGTGTAGGGCAGGCAGGCGTGTTGCGAGAGATCGCTCGGCCGCCGCGGGCGCCCATGCTTTTCGAAATAGGCGGGCGTGCCGACCACATAGCGTTCGACCGGGCAGAGCTTGCGCACGATCAGGCTTGAATCTGCGAGCGCGGCGATACGCACCGCGATGTCGACGCCATCGCCGATCAGATCGACCAATCGGTCGTCAAGGCGCAGATCGATCGACACCTCGGGATAGAGGGCAAGAAATTCCGGCAGGAGCGGCGCGATCTGGCGCAGTCCGAAGGACATCGGCGCCGCCAACCGCACTCGGCCGCGCGGCGACACCGATCGCGCCTGCGCCTCGGCCTCGGCGTCTTCGCCTTCCGACAGTATCTGAGCCGCCCGCGTCGCCAGCACACGGCCGGTCTCGGTCAGAGTCAACTTACGGGAGGTACGGTGAAATAGCCTTTCGCCCAGCCGGGCCTCCAGCCGGGAGATCAGCTTGGACACCGTGGCGTTGGAAAGCGATAACTCCTTGGCTGCCTTGGAAAAAGAGCCAGAAGAGGCGACTTTCGCAAAGACACCCCAGGCTTCGAGGTCAGGCAGTTTTGCCAAGATTATCTCAAAAATGGAAACGATGAAGTTCCATTGTTTCTATTTTGTATGCGCTAGTCCAGAGCCATCTTCCGTTCTGAGACGCAGTTGCAGACGGCGCCTATGGAGATAGACAATGATTGAACTCAGACCCTTCGCGAAGCTCGGCGGCGCCGACCATGGTTGGCTCAAGGCCAAGCACCATTTTTCCTTCGCCGAGTATTACGACCCGCAGCGTATGAACTGGGGTAATCTCCGCGTCTGGAATGACGACGAGATCGCGCCGCAATCCGGCTTTCCTCCGCATCCCCATGCGAACATGGAGATCGTTACCTATGTCCGCGACGGCGCCATCAGCCATCAGGATTCGATGGGCAACACCGGGCGTACGGTCGCGGGCGACGTACAGGTGATGTCGGCGGGGACCGGCATCCGCCATTCCGAATACAATCTCGAGAACGAGCTGACCCGGATCTTTCAGATTTGGATCGTCCCCACCTTGCCCGGCGGCAAGCCGTCCTGGGGCACCAAGCCGTTTCCGAAGTCGGACCGCTCGGGCCGTTTCGTGACGCTGGCCAGCGGCTTCGCCAACGACGACGACGCACTGCCGATCCGCACCGAAGCGCGCGTGCTCGGCGCCACCGTCAAGGCGGGCGAACGGCTGACGCTGGAACTCGATGCCAAGCATTACGCCTATCTCGTTCCCGCCAAGGGCAAGATCACGGTCAACGGCACCCAGGTCACGGCCCGTGACGGCGCCGCTATCCGCGACGAGAAAGCCATTGAGATCGTCGGCCTCGAAGAGGCCGAAATCGTGCTCGTCGAAGCCGCCTAATCAAACCGCAAATCGGGAGTAAGCCATGAGCAAACCGAAAATCGCCATCGTCCTCAGCACCACCCGGGCGGGGCGCCTCGCCGACAAGCCGGCGAAGTGGATCTACGACACCGCTTCGAAACGCGACGACCTCACGGTCGAGATCGTCGATCTGCGTGATTATCCCATGCCGTTCTTCGACGAGCCTGCGTCGAGCGCCTGGGTGCCGTCGAAGAACGAAGTGGCGCTGCGCTGGCAGAAGAAGATCGCCGAGTTCGACGGCTTTGTCTTTGTCACGGCGGAATACAATCACGGCATTCCGGCGGTTCTGAAAAATGCCCTCGACTACGCCTACACCGAATGGAACAAAAAACCGGCGGCATTTGTCGGCTATGGCTCGGTGGGCGGCGCGCGCGCGATCGAGCAGTTGCGGCTTGTTTGTGCCGAGCTGCAGATGGTTACGACGCGTCCGACCGTTCACATCCAAGGCGGCGATTTCATGGCGGTCTGGCAGCAGGGCAAGGACATCAATGAGCTGACCTATTTGCAGGCCAATG
>JAGWVX010000342.1 GCA_018970685.1 Alphaproteobacteria bacterium
GCCGGGAAGTATCCCGGCCATGGGCGCGCTATGTCCCTCGGCGTCCGTCAGCCGGTCCAGCAGATAGAGAAGTCCACCGCATTCGGCGAGAAGTGGCTTGCCATCCTCGACGTGCGCTTTGAGTGCGGCATGCATCGCGCTACTGGTACTTAAGCGGTCAAGATGAAGTTCGGGATAACCGCCGGGGAGATAGACGGCATCGGCCTGCGGCAGCCTACCGTCGTCGAGGGGTGAGAAGAACAGAAGTTCCGCACCCTCCGCGCGCAGGAGATCGAGATTGGCGGCGTAAAGAAAGGAAAACGCGCGGTCATTCGCCACGGCAATGCGCAAGCCCGAAAGCCGCGATTGCGCCGGTTCGACACCTGCCGGCGGCGCGAAGGCGACCTGATCGGGCATGCGGACATCAGAAGTTTCGAGCGCGGTTGCAATGCGATCGAGTCTTGCATCGATATCCGCCAACTCCTCCGCCTGCACGAGGCCCAGGTGGCGCGACGGCAATGCAAGCGTGTCGTCACGGGAGAGAGCTCCAAGGAATGCGAGTTTACCTGCGACGCTCTCGGCCAGCATTGCCGCATGGCCTGGGCTGCCGACGCGATTGGCGACGACGCCAGCGACGGATATATTGGTTCGGAAGTTCGCAAGACCGAAGGCGATGGCGCCGAAGGTCTCCGCCATGGCTGAGGCATCGATGATGGCCAGCACCGGTATATCGAACAATTCGGCAAGGTCGGCGCTCGAAGGCTGGCCATCGAAAAGACCCATCACCCCCTCGATCAGGATGAGATCGGCTTGCGCCGCGGCGCGATAGAGCAGCTCCCGGCAATGTGCTTTTCCGCCCATCCACAGATCAAGTTGATAGACGGGTGCTCCGGATGCGCGTTCCAGAATCATTGGATCGAGAAAATCCGGTCCCGTCTTGAAGACGCGAACCTTGAGTCCTTGGTTGGAGAACAGGCGCGCCAGGCCGGCCGTGACAGTCGTCTTGCCCTGGCCGGAGGCCGGCGCCGAAACAAACAGAGCCGGACATCGGACGATGGTCACAGATCGATCCCCCTTTGCGCTTTGACGCCATTGCGAAACGCATGTTTGACGTCGCGCATTTCGGTCACGGTGTCGGCCAGTTCGATCAGGGCGTCCGGCGCACCCCGGCCGGTAACGACCACGTGCTGCTTCAGCGGCCGCGCGCCAATATCTGCCAGCACGGTCTCGACATCTAGATAGCCATAGCGCAGCAGATAGGTGAGCTCGTCGAGGATGACGAGATGGATCGCTGGATCGACAAGAAGGCTTTTCGCGACAGCCCAGCCCCGCTCGGAGGTTTCGATATCGCGCGCCCGGTTCTGGGTTTCCCAGGTGAAGCCTTCGCCGAGGACGTGCCAAGTGACGCCCGGCAGGTCACGGAAGAAGGCTTCCTCGCCGGTGTCGCGGCGGCCCTTGATGAATTGGGCCACCGCGACGTTCATGCCCGAGCCAAGCGAACGCGCCATCATGCCGAAGGCGGAACTCGATTTGCCCTTGCCGTTCCCGGTCAGGACTAGCAGGAGTCGCCGCTCATCGTCAGCGCGGGCAATGGCGGCGTCCACCACCGCCTTCTTGCGTTGCATGCGCCGGCGGTGGCGGTCGTCGGCCGGTTGTTCGCTCACAGGCTTTCACCCAGTTGGGCGCGCGTCTGCGGCGTACGATGGGCCAAGGTCAAAATGACATGGGTGACGGCTGCGAGACCGACATAAAGGGCGAGCGCCTCGAGGCTCTGCGGCAGATATTGTGCAAGGCGCGAGGCGAAGCCGGCCAGAGTCGGATTGGGAAAGCGCCCGGAGAAGACATAGAAGCTGCCGCTTGAGATGAGTTCGCAGGCAATGCCGCCAACCGCCACGCTCGCCACAAGCGGAACCAGCGTGTCTACGCGGAACTGCATGCGCTTCGCATACCAGCGGCCCGCCAGCCACAACGCGCCATAGGCGGGCAGCAGCGCCACGTAAGCTGGGCTGATACAGAAATTGCTGACAGCGGTGAATTGGATTGCCGCATAATCTATCGCTACCGCTTCAACCAACAACAGCGGAAAGGCAAATCTGGAGCGCAGATAAAGACCGGCGATGAAGAACACGGCGGCAGAGGCGCCGGGCATATGGGCCAGAGCCAGCATATGCTGTCCGCGTGTGACGGCCATCAGCGTGGCAAGTACGAGCCCGATTAAAATCTGGTTGCGTGTCGAAAGATTGGCCATGGTTGATTGCTCCTTGGTTGAATTGCGGCCTTGCTGTGAGAAGACGATTTGCACGGACATAGGCGTCACAACTGCGCGCGGACGCCGGCATAGACGGCGCGGCCCATCCGGCCATAACCGGCGACCGGCTCTTCGCGGGCATCGAGAAGATTTTCGACTCGGGTAAAAACCGTGAAGGTGCCGGTCAGGCGATAAGACCCGAACAATCCAATTCCCGTATAGCTGGCGAGCCGAATGCTTTCATACGCATCGTCGAAACGCGGTCCTTCGTAGTGAAGGCTTGTGCCAACCGACCAGCGCTGCGACGGCGCCCAGGTCAAGACCGCATTGGCCGCATGGTGCGGAAGCCGGGCGAGATCTGCGCCGGTCAAATCATCGACAGCGGACAGATAGGTGTAGTTCGCCGTCAGCGTCAGGCTGTTAGCGAGATGTCCGACCATATCGGCTTCAACGCCTGAGGCGTGAGAGCGACCGATATTGTAGTAATAGCCACCTTGAGACGTGCGCAATGTGCAGGCGGTAGAGGCGACGCCATAGCAGGACAAGAAGTCAATCTGATTGTGCGTATGCCGGTCGAAATAGGTCAGCGACGCGCGGATGCGTCCGCCCAAGAGAGCCTGGTCGACGCCAGCTTCCCAACCTTTGGCAGTTTCGGGTCGCAAGGAACTCAGCGGATTGGAATACTGAGAGAACAGTTCGTAGAGCGATGGCGCCTTGAAGCCATCGCCATAATTTGCGCGAAGCGTGGTGGCGCCGCCGAACAATTGCCAGGCCGCCGCGACTTTGAAAGCGGTGTGCCCGCCGAACTCCGAATTGTCTTCGTAGCGCACGCCGCCCGTCAACGTCAGCTGGACGAACCAGGTCGATTGCCATTGCCCGTAATAGCCCGTTGTTCGAACATGGCCCTTGGTTGCCAGTGGCGTGAGATCGTAGCCACTAT
This sequence comes from Alphaproteobacteria bacterium, assembly GCA_018970685.1. GTDB lineage: Bacteria > Pseudomonadota > Alphaproteobacteria > Micropepsales > Micropepsaceae > Rhizomicrobium. The sequence continues at coordinate 3,168 of JAGWVX010000342.1, forward strand.
GGGTGGCGAGCGTGGTGCGCTCCGTCTCAGCTCCGAATGTGACGACATTGGCATCGTCGGCGTGAAATATGCCCTGATATTCGAAGCGCGCCGCGCCGCCGCGGCCGAAGAAATCCTCCTTCAGAGGCAGAAGGCTCGGGTCGTTGAAGTCCTTCCGATTGCTCGACGAGCCCATGAAGGCGATACGATTTTGGAGGCGGCCATTGAGGAGCCCCACGTTGACGCCGGCATATCCGGCGAAAAGCTTATCGGTGCCGTATTCGTTGTCGTCCCGCAGTGTGTAAGTAGGC
>JAGWVX010000343.1 GCA_018970685.1 Alphaproteobacteria bacterium
CCCAGTTTCTTCCCCTTCACCGAACCGTCGGTGGAATGGGATCTGCGCTGCGACCGCTCCGGCGGGCAGATCAAGTTCGGCCAGGGCGATGACTGGCTGGAACTCGCGGGCTCGGGGATGGTGAACCCGCGTGTCCTTGAGAATTGCGGCATCGATTCCAAGCGTTATCAGGGCTACGCCTTCGGCGGCGGCATCGACCGCCTCGCCATGTTGAAATACGGCATCCCCGATATCCGCTCTTTCTTCGAATCCGACCTGCGCTGGCTGCGTCATTACGGTTTCGCGGCCCTAGACCTGCCGACTCTGGACGGAGGATTGAGCCGATGAAATTCCCCGTCTCCTGGCTCAAGGATCACCTGGAAACCGACGCCGACGCCGCGACCATCGCCGACAAACTCACCAGCATCGGGCTGGAAGTGGAGTCCGTGGAGGATGCCGGCGCGCGTCTGAAAGATTTCATTGTCGGCTATGTCGTCCTGGCGGAAAAACATCCCAATGCCGACCGCCTTCGGCGCTGTCTGGTCGATATCGGCCAAGGCGAACCGGTCCAGGTCGTCTGCGGCGCGCCCAACGCGCATACCGGCATGAAAGGCGTCTTCGCGCGCGCCGGCGTGGTGATTCCGGTCAGCGGCGACATCTTGAAGGTCGGCACCATCCGCGGCGTCGAGTCCCACGGCATGTTGTGCTCCGGCCGGGAATTGCTGCTGTCGGACGATCACGACGGCATCATCGAATTGCCGGACGACGCCAAGATCGGCGAGCCGGTTGCGGCTGTGCTGGGCCTTACCGATGCGGTGATCGACGTCGCCATCACGCCCAACCGCGGCGACTGCACCTCGGTCTACGGCATCGCCCGCGATTTGGCCGCTGCGGGCCTCGGCAAGTTGAAGACGCCGCCGGTCAAACCCATCGCCGGCACATTCCCCAGCCCGAAGAAGATCGCGCTGAACTTCTCACCCGAAGCCAAGACGGCGTGTCCGCTGTTCGCCGGACGTTACGTCCGCAACGTGAAGAACGGACCTTCCCCGCAATGGGTGCAGGATCGTCTGAAAGCCATAGGCTTGCGCCCGATCTCGGCGCTGGTCGATGTTTCCAATCTCATCGCCCACGACCGTGGCCGGCCGCTGCACGTCTTCGACGCCGACAAGCTTTCAGGCAACCTGCAGGCACGGCTGGCAAAGGACGGCGAGCAGCTTCTGGCGCTCGACGGCAAGATCTACACGCTGGATTCCGAGATGTGCGTCATTGCCGACGACGCGGCGGCGCGCGGCATCGCCGGCGTGATGGGCGGCGAGGATACCGGCTGCTCGGAGACCACGGTCAACGTCTTTATCGAATCCGCCTATTTCGACGCGGTGCGCATCGCCGCGACCGGACGCAAGCTGCAGCTCCAATCCGACGCGCGCTATCGCTTCGAACGGGGTGTCGATCCGGAATTCGTGGTGCCGGGCCTCGAACTGGCGACGCAGCTCATCCTCGACTGGTGCGGCGGCGAACCGTCCGAGATCGTGGTAGCCGGTGCGGTGCCGCGTTGGCGTCGGGTGATCGAGTTCCCGCCCTACATGGTGGGCCAGATCGGCGGGTTGCATGTCGCGCGCGAGGAAACCGTCCACATCTTGAGGAACCTGGGTTTCGGCGTGAACGACGACGGCAATGTGCTGCAGGTTACGCCGCCCTCATGGCGTAGCGACATCGACGGTCCGGCCGACCTCGTCGAAGAAGCCGTACGCATCCACGGGCTCGAGCATGTCCCATCGGTGGCGATGTCGCGCCCCAGCGCGATCGCGCGGCCGGTGCTCACGCCCGCACAGAGGCGCAGGCGTATTGCCCGCCGGGCTTTGGCGGCGCGCGGCTTCAACGAGACGATCTCGTTCTCCTTCATTCCTCGCGCGCATGCGGCCTTGTTCGGCGGCGGCAACGACGCGCGCCAGTTGGAAAACCCCATCGCCGCCGATCTCGACGCGTTGCGGCCCTCGCTGCTGCCGTCGCTGCTGGCGGCGGCGCAGCGCAACGTGGCGCGCGGCTTCAACGATCTGATGCTGTTCGAGATCGGCGCCACATTCCAAAGCGGTATGCCGGGCGACCAGCAAACCGTTGCGGCGGGCGCCCGTGTCGGCACGGGTGTGCGCAGCTGGACGAAATCGTCTCATCCGGCCGATGTCTTCGACGCCAAAGCCGACGTGCTGGCGGTGCTTGAAGCGGCAATGAACGCATCTATGTTTGCGCCGGTAAAGGCCGGCGCGCCCGCTTGGTATCACCCCGGCCGCTCCGGCACGCTGGCGCTGGGGCCGAAAGTACTGGCCACCTTCGGCGAACTGCATCCCAAGGTGCTGGCGCAATTCGACCTGAAGGGCCCTGCTTGCGCCTTCGAAGTCTTCCTCGATGCCATTCCCGAGCCGAAGACAAAAGCGCGCCCCGTCTTCTCACCGTCGCCGTACCAGGCGGTGGAGCGCGATTTCGCCTTCGTCGTGGATGCCGAGGTAACCGCCGACGATATCGTCCGCGCGGCGAAGAACGCGGAACGCATTCTCATCGAATGGGTTTCGGTGTTCGACGTCTACGAAGGCAAAGGCGTGCCGGAGGGCAAGAAATCCGTCGCCATCGCCATAAGACTGCAGCCGAAGGATAAGACGTTGACCGACGCGGAAATCGAGCAGATCGGCCAGAAAATCGTCGCGGCGGTGGCGAAATCGACGGGAGCGTCCTTGCGATCCTGATGTCATAATGGCGCCATAGCCTGCTTTGAAGCTGGAGCAGTCGCAGGAGGGCGCCATGATCCGGAAATTCGACCTCATCATCATCGGCGGCAGTTTTGCCGGATTGGCCTGTGCACGCACGGCGGCGCTGCGCGGCCTCAAAGTGGCGGTGGTCGATTCCAAGCCCGAACCGGGCGCGCGGGTGCGCACGACGGGCATCGTCGTCAAGGAAGCGTGCGACGATTTCGACCTGCCGGCGCAGCTGATGCGCAAGGTGCGCGGCGTGCGCCTTTATTCGCCCGACGATCGCACCTTGGATTTGCACGCCCCCGGATATTTCTTCCAGGCGACCGACACGGCCGCGTTGATGCGCTGGCTTGCGGGCGAAGCGCAGCGCGCCGGCGCGGAACTGATGTTCGGGCGGCGCTTCGAAGCGGCGCTGGAGCATGACCGCGGTGTCGCCCTGCCGGCACTCGGTCTGCACGCGAGCTTTCTGATCGGGGCCGACGGCGCGCGTTCGCGGGTTGCCGAATGCTTCGGGCTCGGGCGCAACAAGCGCTTTCTCGCCGGCACGGAAATCGAATGCGAGCCGCTTGGCGGCATGGACGGACGCTTTCTGCACTGCTTCGCCGACAGCCGCATTGCGCCCGGCTATATCGCCTGGGTAGTGCCGGGCGTCGGAATGACCCAGATCGGCGTGGCGGCGCGCCGGCCCTTCCGGCCCGATCTCGGCCAATTGCTGCATCGGCTCAAATCCT
>JAGWVX010000344.1 GCA_018970685.1 Alphaproteobacteria bacterium
GCCACGACATCGACGAGACCACCGATCCGGTCGAGGCCGATCTCGTCTGGTCCATCGGTAAGCGGCGCAAAATGGAAAAGGGCTTCCTTGCCGCCGACAAAATCGTGGACGAGATCTTCAACGGCACGGCCCGCAAGCGCGTCGGCATCCGGCCCGAGGGCAGGGCGCCGGCCCGCGACGGCACCGAGATCGCCGACAAATCCGGCCGCATCGTCGGCCGCATCACGTCGGGCGGCTTCGGGCCGAGCCTGAACGCGCCGGTGGCGATGGGCTATGTCGAGAGCGCCTTTGCGGCGGACGGAACCGAGATCGATCTTTTGGTGCGCGGCAAGGCGCTTCCGGCGCGCGTCGCGCCGATGCCTTTCGTGCCGCATCGCTACAAACGCGCAAAACAGAATTCTTAGGAGAGGATCATGAGCGAGACACGATACACCGACCAGCACGAATGGGTGCGCGTCGAAGGCGACGAGGGCACGGTCGGCATCACCCGTTATGCGACGGAACAGCTGGGTGACGTCGTCTATGTCGAACTGCCCAAGGTGGGGAAGGTGCTGACGAAGAAGGCGGAAGCCGCGGTGGTCGAAAGCGTGAAGGCCGCCAGCGAAGTCTACGCGCCGGTCGGCGGCACCGTGACGGCGGTGAATGAAGAGCTGAACGCCGATCCCGCCAAGGTCAACGCCGCACCGGAAGAGGGCGGCTGGTTCTTCAAACTGAAGCTTGCCGGCAAGGACGAACTCTCCGATCTGATGACGGCGGACAAGTACGCCGAATACGTGAAAGGTCTGTAGAAACTCGATTGTGATGGCCGGCCTTCGGGCGGGCCATGACAAGTGGGAGCAAATATGCGTTACCTGCCTCTAACGTCCGGCGACCGCGCCGCCATGCTTGCCAAGATCGGCGTGCGCGACGTCGATGCGCTATTCCGCGACGTGCCGAAATCCGCCGTCGTGCCGCTGTCGGCCTTCGACCTGCCGGATACGCAGGGCGAACTCGAGGTCGAGCGCACGCTCTCGCGCCTGGCGGCGAAGAACGCGGCGGCGGACGCCGGGCCGTTTTTCTGCGGCGCCGGCGCCTACAAGCATCACGTGCCGGCGGCGGTGGACCATCTGATCCAGCGCTCGGAGTTTCTCACCTCCTACACGCCCTATCAGCCCGAGATCGCCCAGGGCACGCTGCAATATCTCTTCGAGTTCCAGACCCAGGTGGCGCTGCTCACCGGCATGGAAGTGGCCAACGCCTCGCTCTACGACGGCTCGACGGCGACGGCCGAGGCCGTGCTGATGGCGCAGCGCCTGACCAAGCGCCCGAAGGCGATCCTGTCGGGCGGACTGCACCCCCATTATGTCGAGACCGTGGAAACCGTCGCCAATCTGCACGGCCATGTGCTGCGTGCGCCGGCGACTCCGGGCCGTGCGGAAGACATCGCCGCGTTGATCGACGGCGAGACGGCCTGCGTCGTGGTGCAGAGCCCCGACGTCTTCGGCCTGATCCGCGATCTGAAACCCGTCGCCGAGGCGGCCCATGCCAAAGGTGCGCTGCTGATCGCCGTCGTCACCGAAGTCGTCTCGCTCGGTCTGATCGAACCGCCGGGCCATCAAGGCGCCGATATCGTCGCCGCCGAAGGACAGTCCATAGGCAACGGGCTCGGTTTCGGCGGGCCCTATGTCGGCTTGTTTGCGACCTGCGAGAAGTTCGTCCGCCAGATGCCCGGACGCTTGTCCGGCGAAACGGTGGATGCGCAGGGCCGCCGCGGCTACACCCTGACGCTGTCGACGCGCGAGCAGCACATCCGCCGCGAAAAGGCGACCAGCAACATCTGCACCAATTCCGGCCTCTGCGCGCTGGCCTTCACCATCCATCTGTCGCTGCTCGGCGAGGAAGGCTTCGTGCGCCTGGCTCGCGCCAATCACGCGCGGGCCTCGACGCTGGCCGACCGGCTGGCGCAGGTGAAAGGCGTCTCGCTGGTCACGCCGTCCTTCTTCAACGAGTTCGCGCTGCAGCTGCCCAACCCCGCGGCCGAAGTGGTCGAGGCGCTGGCGGCGAAGGGCGTCATCGCCGGCGTGCCGGCCTCGCGGCTGCTGCCGCATGACGAGGCGGTGCGCAATCTGCTGATCGTCGCCGCCACCGAAACCAGCACCGACGAAGATTGTGCGGTTTTCGCCAAGACGCTCGCGGAGGTGCTGTGATGACCATGAACAATCAGGGCAGGCCGTCCGCCCCGGCTTTCGGCGAAGCACACGAGCTGCCGACGATTTCCGGCGACCGCGGCCTCGATCACGAAGAAAAGCTGATCTTCGAATTGGGCCGCCCGGGCGTTTCCGGCGTCGATCTCCCCAATGTCCAGATCGCCGAAGCGCGCCTCGCTGGGCTGCGCCGCAAGGGGCCGATCGGCTTGCCGGGCCTGTCCGAGCCGGAAGTCGTGCGCCATTACGTGCGCCTGTCGCGCATGAATTACGCTATCGATGCCGGCCTTTATCCGCTCGGCTCCTGCACGATGAAACACAACCCGCGTCTCAACGAGAAGATGGCGCGGCTGCCCGGCTTCGGCGATCTGCACCCGCTGGCGCCGCAATCGAGCGCGCAGGGGGCGCTGGCGCTGATCTCCGAATTGATGCGCTGGCTGACCACGCTGACCGGCATGCCGGCCGTCGCCATGTCGCCCAAAGCCGGCGCCCATGGCGAACTGTGCGGCTTGTTGACCATCCGCGCCGCCATCGAGGCGCGCGGAGAGAAGCGGCCGCGCATCCTGGTTCCGGAATCGGCCCACGGCACCAATCCGGCGACCGCCGCCTTCGCCGGGTTCACCGTCGATGAAGTGAAGACGACGGCCGACGGTCGCGTCGATATGGAATCGCTGAAGGCGAAACTCGGGCCCGATGTCGGGGCGCTGATGCTGACCAATCCCAACACCTGCGGCCTGTTCGAGCGCGACATCGTCGAAATCGCGGATCTCGTGCACAGGGCCGGCGGATATTTCTATTGCGACGGCGCCAATTTCAACGCCATCGCCGGGCGCGTACGGCCGGGTGATCTTGGCATCGACGCCATGCACATCAACCTGCACAAGACTTTCTCCACGCCGCATGGCGGCGGCGGACCGGGCGCCGGGCCCGTGGTGTTGTCTGAGCGGCTGGCGCCCTTTGCGCCGCTGCCGCTGCTGGTCCATGACGCCGGCGGCTTCCGCCTGATCGAGGATCGCGCGCAATTGCCGGATGGCGCCAAGCCGTTCGGCCGCATGTGCGCCTTCCACGGCCAGATGGGCATGTTCGTGCGGGCGCTGGCCTACATGCTCAGCCACGGCGCGGACGGCATCCGTCAGGCGAGCGAGGACGCGGTTCTCTCCGCCAACTACATCCTCGCCAGCCTCAAGGACGTGATGAGCGCGCCCTTCGGCGACGGGCCGTGCATGCACGAGGC
>JAGWVX010000345.1 GCA_018970685.1 Alphaproteobacteria bacterium
CGGTGAATGCCGAGCACCTGAGGAAAAAAAGTCGTCGCCGCACATCCAAGGCCCACCGCACGGCGTGAGAAAGCGCCGTGTTGAGAGGTTCTGAAGTATGACTGCAACTGCGATCGTATGCCCGTTGTAACCTTCTTCTAGAACATTTCGAATAACGTAGTGGCGCAACAATAGGCCGTTTGATCCGCGCGTGACACTCTCGATCATCATACCGGTACTAAACGAAAGTTCTCTAATCGAGAAATGTCTTTGGCAACTGGCCGAGTTTCGCGCGCAAGGGGTGGAGGTTATCGTCGTGGACGGTGGAAGCAACGACGTAACGGAGCGTGCAGCGCGACCCTTGGCGGATCGTGTTCTTACCGCGACGAGAGGGCGCGCCTTGCAGATGAACGCTGGCGCACATGCGGCGAGCAGTGACACGTTATTGTTCCTTCACGTCGATACGGAGCTCCCGCCTGGCGCCGACGCCATGATCGCGGCGGCACTTGCGCCACCCAAACGAGTTTGGGGCAGGTTCGACGTCCGCATTGTGCCCGCGACACCTTTACTCGCTATTGTTGCACGGCTGATGAACTTGCGGTCGCGGCTGTCCGGCATCGCGACGGGGGATCAGGCAATCTTCGTGCGCCGATCGGCATTCGTTGCCATCGGGGGTTATCCGGATATTCCGCTGATGGAAGACATTGAACTATCAAAACGATTGAAACGCATGAGCAAGCCCATCTGTCTTCGCACGCGCGTGTCGACCTCCGCACGCCGTTGGCTAAAGTACGGCGTGGTCCGGACGATCTTCTTGATGTGGCGATTGCGGCTCGCCTACTCCCTTGGGGCCGATCCCCTGAAACTCGCGCGGCGGTATGGCGATGGTTGAACGAGATCCTGTGGCCATTGCGATCTTCGCGAAGGCGCCGATCGAAGGGTTGGCAAAGACCAGACTCATACCCCGGCTCGGCGCGAAAGGCGCCGCCAATCTTCAACGGCAATTGATCGAGCGGACGATTCGCACGGCCCGGGCATCGCAAGTTGGACCCGTCTCGCTTTGGTGTTCGCCGTCGAAATCTGACGCGACGTTCCGATCTCTTTCGGCAAGTTATGCGTTTCCCCTGTTCGACCAGATCGAGGGTGATTTGGGCCGCCGCATGCACCATGCATTTTGCGTCGAGACAGCGACGATGCCGACCCTTCTGGTCGGGACCGACTGTGTTGTCCTCGCACCCCAGCACTTCGTACGGTGCGCCGAAGCGCTCCGGTCCGGTGCCGAATCCGTGTTTATTCCCGTCGAAGACGGAGGCTACATTTTAGTCGGGCTGAGGCGACCGATTCCTGGACTTTTTCAGGCGATCCCTTGGGGAACACCGCAAGTCATGACCAAGACGCGCCTACGAGCAGAGTCGCTGGGTATCTCATGCACGGAGCTCCCGCCGCTCTGGGACATCGACCGGCCGGAGGATTACGACCGGGTCGTCGCATATGGTGCTCTTGAACTGCCAGACAAGAGCACTGGGAGCGATCCATCGGAGTGTGCCGAGCCACGATGACCGGTTATCTCATGGGACATGAACCGATCATACGGCTGGGATTCTTCCTGACTGTGTTCGTCGCTGTCGTGGGTTGGGAGGCAGTCGTTCCCAGGCGCACACGTGCTGTCACGCGGCGGGCCCGCTGGCCGAACAACCTCGGCATCTCCGTTCTCAATACGTTGATTTTGCGGCTTGTATTTCCGGTTGCCGCAGTCGGCATAGCCGCGCTGGGGCAACAGCGCGGCTGGGGACTTCTCAACAATGTTGCAATGCCCTTCTGGATCAACGTCGCCGTCTCCGTGATCGTTCTCGACATGGCGATCTATCTTCAGCACGTGATGTTCCATGCCGTTCCCGTGCTCTGGAGAATTCACCGCGTCCATCATGCCGACATCGAATTCGACGTGACCACCGGCTTGCGCTTTCATCCTGTCGAGATTCTCCTCTCCATGGCCATCAAGCTTGGCGTCGTTGCGGCGCTCGGTGCCTCTGCGGTCGGCGTTCTTGTCTTCGAGATTCTGCTTAACGCCACGTCGATGTTCAATCATGCCAATGCAAGCCTCTCTTCGAGACTTGATCGCGTGCTTCGCTGGGTTGTTGTCACGCCGGATATGCACCGCGTCCACCATTCTGTCCTGCCGGAAGAGACCAACAGCAATTTCGGGTTCAATTCGCCTTGGTGGGACCGGCTGTTCGGTACTTACCGTGCGCAACCTCGCGACGGCCATGACGCTATGCTGATCGGCCTCGACATCTTTCGCCAGCCCGTGGAGTTAAGGCTCGATCATATGCTGTTGCAACCGTTCCGAGGGCCGGTGGGATCTTATCCGATCGGATCGAGGAGAGCATCCCGATAACGGGCTCTATGCCGCCCACAACAGCAAACGGACAAGGCGTTTGGGCCAGGAGCTAAAGAGCTTGGGCGCATAATAGGCGCTGGCCGCGCTTTTTGCGATTTCGCTGCGCGTGGGGTAAGGCAGGATAAGGCTTGCCACGGCGCTCAGCTTCAACTTCTGCGCAATTGCCAGCGCCCAAAGCGGGATTAGCTCACCGGCTTGGTACCCCAGAATTGTGACGCCGACGACCGTTCCCCGACGGTCGGTCACGACCTTGATCCCGCCGGCGGTTTCCCGTTCTGCCTGGGCGCGGTCGTTGTCTGCAAAATCCGCGCGCGTCACATGGACGTGGTCACCAAAGCGCTCGCGTGCTTGCCTCTCCGTAAGGCCGACATGGGCAAGCTCGGGATCGGTATACGTTACCCATGGCAGGGCGCGATAATCGGCCTTGGCAGGTAGGCGGAACAGCATGTTGCGGATAACGACGCCAGCCTGATAACCGGCGACATGCGTGAAGAGCGGGCCACCAACAATATCGCCCAAGGCATAAACGCGCCTGTTCGACGTGCGCAATCGCGCATCCACGGTGATGCCTCCTTCCGTGAATGCAATTCCACCTCTCGGCAGATCGAGGCCTTCGAGCCGTGGCCTTCGGCCGGTGGCTATCAGCAGATGCGATCCCGCAATGGCCTGTGTCTGTCCCTGCAAGGCAACGGAAATGCCATCGTCCGTTTTGGCTAGGTTCGCGATCTTCACGCCTTCATGTATCGCGATCCCTTCGGCGCGAAGTTCTGCATGTAAAGCCTCGGCGAATTCCGGCTCGTCCTTTTGCAGCAATCGCCCGCCCTCGAAGATCGTAACCGCACTGCCGAGGCGCCGGAAGCCTTGTGCCATTTCCACGCCGATGGGTCCACCGCCGATAATGAGGAGGTGCTGAGGTCGCGCCTCGAGGGAAAATATGGTTTCGTTGGTGAGATACGGGACAGTTTCGATGCCCGGAATCGACGGAATGGCCGCGGTCGAACCCGCCGCGATGACGATCCGCTTGGCGCGCACCCGC
>JAGWVX010000346.1 GCA_018970685.1 Alphaproteobacteria bacterium
GCTGTCACGTTGGAGGGCACTTCGACCGGAGCAGTGCTGCACAAAGACGGGGAGACGATCGCAATCACCTTCTACGGATCGGACGTGATCCATGTGGTCGCCGGTCCTGGCGAGCCGAAAGGCGCCTCGCCGCAAACGCCTTGGCTGGTTTCGGCCGGCAGTCCGCAACCGCCGCAGGTCACGCGCGCGGCGGACAAGGCAACGATCCGCACCTCCAAGCTGTCCGTCGAAATCGATATGAAAGATGGCCTGCTTCGTTTCCTGGACGCAGACGGCAAGACGCTGCTGCAGGAGTCCCCGCGGGTGCCGCGTCGTTACACCCCCGTCGAGATCAATGGCGAGAATCTCTATCGCGTCGATCAGCGCTTCTTCCCCGATGCTCTGGAGGGGATCTACGGCCTTGGTCAGCATCAGAGCGGCGTATTCGATCAGCGCGGCACCGTGGTGGAGCTGGCGCAGGCGAACACCAATGTGTCGATTCCATTGTTCGTTTCCACCCTCGGCTACGGCCTGTTGTGGAACACGGCTTCGAAGTCGTGGTTCGACAACCGCTTCCCGACGGAGCTCAAGCTGACGGCCGAGGCGGCGGACGCCATCGATTACTACGTCATTTACGGTCCCTCGATCGACCGGATCGTCCAGATCTACCGCGGCATGACTGGCGCCGCTCCGCTGTTCGGCCGCTGGGCTTATGGCTTCGTCCAGTCGAAGGACCGCTATCGGTCCGCCAAGGACCTTCTCGACATTGCTGGCGAATACCGCGAGCAGAAGGTTCCGCTCGACCTCATCGTGCAAGATTGGTTCTGGTGGAAGCGCCAAGGCGATCCGCAATACACCGACGAATACCTGAAACCATGGCCGGATGTGCCCGCCGCGCTGCGCAAGCTGCACCGCGAGAATGTCCATGCCATGATTTCGGTTTGGGCAAAGTTCGATCCGAAGTCGCACAACTACGCCGAGATGAAACGCCTCGGTTACATGGTTCCCGGTGCCGACATCTATGATGCTACCAATCCGGCCGCTCGCGATTATTACTGGAACCACTTGGTCGGTGTGAAGTTCGCCGAGGGCTGGGACGGCTTCTGGCTCGATTCGAGCGAGCCGGAAATCTGGAACGGCCAAAGTGACGCCGTCCTCGATCATCTGCAGCTGTCGATCGGAAACGGCGCGCGTTACACAAATCTGTTTCCATTGATGCACACCGGCGGGGTCCATGATCACTGGCGCAAAACGACGGATCGCAAGCGCGTCTTCATCCTCACGCGTTCGGCCTTCCTCGGCCAGCAGCGCTATGCCACCACGGTGTGGTCCGGTGACGTCATCGGTTCGTGGATGACCTTCCGCCGTCAGATCACGGCAGGTCTCAATTTCCAGATGTCGGGGCTGCCCTATTGGACCACGGACATCGCCGGATATGGCTGGCCCTATGAGCGCAGCACCAAAGGTCCCGATTATCAGAAGCTTTACCTCCGCTGGTACCAATACGGGGTGTTCTGCCCCATCCTGCGGACGCACGGCCATCGCAGCAACGACACCAACGAGTTGTTCAGCTACGGGCCGGTGACGCCGATCCTCATCGCCTTCGACAAGCTGCGCTACCGGCTGTTACCCTATATTTATTCACTCGCTTGGCGCGTCACCAACGACGCCTATACCATGCAGCGCGGGCTGCCGATGGATTGGCCGGCGGATCGGAAGGTGCGCGACATCGGCGATCAGTTCATGTTCGGTCCGGCTTTCCTGGTCGCGCCGGTCACCGAGCCCGGCGCAAAGCAGCGCGCGGTCTATCTGCCGCAAGCGGCAGCCTGGTACGACTTTTGGAGCGGAACGCGGCTCGGGGGCGGCCAAACCATACAGGTGCCGACGCCGGAGGACCGCATCCCGCTTTATGTCCGCGCCGGGGCTATCGTGCCATTCGGTCCGGTGGTGCAGGACGCCGATGCGCAAGTCACGGAATTGGAGGTTCGGGTCTATCCCGGCGCTGACGGCGATTTCGAATGGTATTCCGACGCCGGCGACACCTATGATTATGAGAAAGGCCTGCGCCGGATCGTGTCGATACACTGGGACGATGCCGCCCGCACGCTCACGTTGGACAAGGCCCAGGGCCGCTATCCCGGCATGCCCGAGCGCATCGCAATCCGCTTGGTGATCGTCGACGAAAATCGCGGTGTCGGTGCAGAGGCTTCCGCAGCACACGACGGGGAGGGCGTGTACGAGGGAAAAGTTCTGCACATCACGGCACGCTGACGCCGCTCTCGCATTCCATGGCTGTCGAAGCCGATCGGCATAAAGGTTCCGGGTGGTTTTGCGGGCATCATGATTTCTTTTTTTAAAGTGAACCAGGTCATCTGTACTTTGCCCCCCGGCGGAAAAAGGCGATGCCGTGCCGGTCGCACCGCTCCGCTGTATGAAACCGCTTCGAAGCGTGGCTCTGACGAATCGGAATAGATCGCATTTCATCGATCAGGCACGTGAATGCGTTTCGACGGAGGGGTCAAGTTTCGCGCGAAAGATAACCCCTTCCCATTCGGATATTTTGTCGCAATTGAAGATTGAGGGTGAGAAGAATGCTCGTGAGGGCAAAGGCCCATAGGACCGGGTTGGGGCTCAAGGGCGCGAACGGCATCTCGGTCTCTCCAGGTTTTGCTAAGATTAAATAAGCGGCGCGTCTAACGATATTGTTGTTATCGTTTGAGCGTGGCTTTCAGGGTCTCATGATTGATTGGGGCCGAAGTATGTTCGTGGATGATTTTCCAAATGCCGTCGCTCTTTTGTAGCGCCAATGTCATGCGATTGCTCATAGATCGCAGTTCGACGCCTTGAGCAGACAAGGCTTTATACGTAACAAACGTATGGATCACAGCCACATCGGGTGTTTCCATAGTTTGAACGTCGTCAAAATCGACGACGACCCGCTCGCTGCCGAGTTTTTCGAACCAATCGGCTATCGCTCCGCGCCAAGCCTCGATACCCCGATATGACCACGCACCCCACATATCAAAAACTTGAACATTTTGGTCGTATAGAGCCAGAAATGCGTCGGCATTTTTTGTGAATACGCTGGTATGATAGATATTCAAAATCTGCAGAATTGAGCTCTCTTTTTTGCTCATGGAGATATTCAACTATCAAGCAGCGCTGGGGAGGTCGGCCAAAGCTTTAGAAATGCGGGACGGCGCATTATTGCGGGCGTACAGTCGATCCAGATAATTCTGAAGTTGGGGCATGTTTTCGAGCAGTTTCTGTTCGTTTGCCCAATCCATGAGATAGGCGGTGACGCAGTCGGCAACCGAGATAGAGTTCCCTACAATAAATTCTCTTCCCTTCATGTGTTCATCAAGGACCGACGCCATGGCAAGGAAATCCGCGTGCGCCAAATCGATGTCTGCTGGCAAACGTTTATCTTC
>JAGWVX010000347.1 GCA_018970685.1 Alphaproteobacteria bacterium
TACCGCATCGACGATTTCCAGGAATCCTACTTCGTCATTTCGTCGTTCGAAGATTTGTTCGCCGAAACCTACAAGGATTTCGCAGCGCTTTATACCAAACTGGCAGCGGGGAATACCTACAAACCCGGCGACGTCCTGCGGGAAGACCGTGTGTTGACGCGCGGCACGCACAGTTACCGCGCCGGCAGCCACGCCGTCATTTAGCGTCCAACACCTTCAGCACTTCGCCTTCGGTCAAAATCTGCGGCAGCACGGCCGCTTCGGAAGCACCCGGCGCATAATAGAGGTAGAGCGGCACGCCCGACCGGTTATGGGCTTGCAGCAATGCCGTGATTTCGGGATTGCGGTTGGTCCAGTCGGCCACCAGCAAAGCGATATGTTTGTCGGCAAAGGCTTCGCGGACCGCCGGTCGCGACAACGCCGCCTCGTCGTTCACCAGACAGGTTATGCACCAGGACGCCGTCGCATCGACAAACACGGGGCGCTTGGCGTCGCGCAGGCTCTCCAGGCGGGCAGCCGTGTAAGGCTGCGAGGCGATACCGGCATAATTCGAGGCGATTGCGGCGGCAGGCGCGTGGCTGCGACCGACGATCGTCAGGGAATAGAGCGCCCCTATGATGCCCGCCGTGGCCACCAACGCACCCGCGCCGCGGACCCAGTCCTTGCCCGCGCGCGTCACGCCCCACAGCCACAGCGACACGCCGAGCGCGGCGACGGCGACCAGCGCGGCAAACAGACCGCTGCGATCGACCTGCTGGGCCAAGACCCAGAGCAGCCAAGCGGCGGCGGCGTACATGGGCAGCGCCAGAATCTGCTTCAGGCGCAGCATCCAGGGCCCCGGCTTCGGCAGGATGCGGTGCATCGCCGGCCAGATGCCGAGCAGCAGGAACGGCAGCACAAAGCCGAGGCCGAGAACCGCGAACACCGTCAGCACAACCGTTGTGGTTTGAGTCAGGCCATAACCGATGGCAGTCGCCATGAACGGCGCGGTGCACGGCGCGGCCACCGCGACAGCCAGCACGCCGGTGAAGAAGGCGCCAACCAAACCGCTGCGCCGCGCCAACCGGCCGCCGACGGCGACCGGTTCGAATTCGAAGACGCCGGAGAGATTGAGCCCCACCGCGAAGATCAGCAATGCCAGCGCTGCCACCACGATGGGCTCCTGCAGCTGGAAACCCCAGCCGATGGCGTTGCCGCCGGCGCGCAAAATGACGATCAGCAGACCGAAAGTCACGAAGCTAAGCACGGCGCCGGCGCAATAGGTGAAAGACTCCGCCCGCGCCCGGCTGCGTTCCGCGCCGGCATGGCTGGCGAGCGCCAGCGCCTTCATCGCCAGCACCGGTAGCACACAAGGCATGACGTTGAGGATCAACCCGCCGATGAAGGCAAACAGCAGCGCCAGCGCAAAGCTGAGGGTGGAGCCGTCGTTGAACTGCGCCGGCGGGACGATGCCGGGAATCGCATGGACCTGCAGGGCTTGCACGGATTTGTCGGCAGAGGTGAGAACCAGAACGCCATCAAGCACTTTGTGGAGCTTGGCGCCGGCCACCAGACGCAGCACCGGACCGTCCTTGGCGAAGCCGAGAGCCTGCGGGGCGATGTCCTTGATCTCGCCGGGCTGCGACGGGAAGAACACGGCGCCCGCCGGCCTCGCGGCGCCCGCCAGGGCCGGCGACTTCACGTAAAGCATGAGATCGTTGGCCATGGCGTAACGGATTCGCCAAGGCGACGCCACCGGCAGCTTGGCGCGTGCCGAGGCAAACTCCGCGGCCGCGATGGCGTCCGGCGGCGGCGCGTTCTTGTCGACGAACAGCGTGAGGTTCAGCGTGGTGTCTTCGGGAATGCAGACCTGCTGGCAGACGAGCCAGCTGGCGGCGGCCTGGAAATGCGCTTCCGTATTCGGCTTGGCGCCGGCCGGCGCGGTGAGATCGACCAGCAGCCAGATCTTGCCCTCATAGCCGTAATCCATCAGCGGGCCGACCTGCTCGCGCTGCGGGTAAGGCCATTGGATCGGTCCCGCCTTCCAACCTTTCGGCAGCGTCCATTGGATGGTCGTGGGCTCGCCCGCATCGCCCGGATTGGACCAATAGGTGTGCCAGCCCGGACGGATGTTCTCCTCCAGCGCCACCGTCAGCGTGCCGCCCGGCGCAACGGTGTCGCGGTCGGGGATCAGCCGCGCCTGCACTTTCGGCATCTGGTCGATCTGAGCGGCAGCAGGCGCCAAAACCGGCAGAAGTACGGCCAACCAAAGGAGAATCCTGCGCATCATCCGCCGCTCATAGCCTGCCCGCTCCGGCCGCGCCAGCCGCGCATGATGACGCTCGCGTTAAGGTGACCGTCCGGGCTAGTTTCCCGCGGCAAATCAGGGATTTTGTCCTCGTCCGCCTTATCCTGAGGAGCCCATTTACCCTCTCCTTCGAGACGCTCGCTGCGCTCGCCCTCAGGATGAGGGCAAATCGGCGTCGCGAAGGACCGAGAGGCGGACGAGGACATCGACATTCGAGGATTTCGCCATGCGCATCACGGGAGGCCGTTTCGGCGGCCGCAGCTTGGCCGCACCGCCGGACGCCCGCGTGCGGCCGACCTCCGACAAGGTGCGCCAGGCGATCTTCAATATCCTCGCGCACAACGATTTCGGCATCGGCTTTACGCTGGAAGACGCGAAGGCCGCCGATCTGTTCGCGGGCACCGGCGCGCTGGGAATCGAGGCGTTGAGCCGCGGCGCCGCGTTCTGCCTTTTCGTCGACGACAGCGCGGAGAGCCGCGGCCTGATCCGCGAGAATGTCGAAGCGCTGTCGCTGACCGGCGCCAGCAAAATCTGGCGGCGCGACGCCGCCAAGCTTGGACCCAGAGCTGCAGGAGCCGGCGGACCGTTCGACCTGGTTTTCCTCGATCCGCCCTACCGCAAAGGCCTGATCGCGCCGGCGCTCGCCAGCCTGCGCGACGGCGATTGGCTGGCGGAACGCGCCGTGCTGACGGCGGAGACCGCCGAAGACGATCCGGTTCCGTCCGTAGACGGATTCTCCGTATACGATGAAAGACTCTATGGCGACACGCGTGTGCTGTTCCTCCTGCGTTAGATCCCTCGTCCTTCCGGGAGCCTGCTTGTGCCGCCATGGTTCGAGGTTCCGCTTGGCGGAGCAGCTCACCATGACGAGAATGGAGTGACCGTCATCCTGAGGTGCGCGCGCCGCGAGCCTCGAAGGATGGGGAACGCAATGGACATGCTAAAGACTTCCGCAGCGCGGGTGCGCTCGGAGGTTTGCGTCTCCCCCCGTTTTGGACAAACGAGGGGCGGTGCGGGACGCCACGAGGGGCGTGCGCACGGTACTTCTCTCGTCCGCGCCTTGGGGGCCACGGACAGCTCTGGGCCACCTCACGGCGCCCCGCACCCGGCGATTTTCGGC
>JAGWVX010000348.1 GCA_018970685.1 Alphaproteobacteria bacterium
CGGGATGGTATAGACGCGCGCTGCCAGAATTGCGGGAAGGAAGAAAAGAGCAAAGATCACCAGAATGACGGTCGCCATCCAGTCGTAATTGTAAACGGATATGCCGAGCGCGTAGGAAGAGCCCGTGATTCCAATCAGAGCGCCGGGCGAAATGTTCGAGCCGACGAGGGCGAGGCCGACGGTGGGCCAGGACGCGCGGCGAGAGGCGAGAAAATACTCCCCCGTGGATGTGTGGCGCCGGGATAAAAGAAGGCCCAGAGCGAGGATGGCGCCGAGATAGCCAGCGACGAGGCCGGAGTCCAACAGCGGCAGCGCAGTTCCGCCAGTACCCACGATGTGATCTCCCCTTTGGAGCCAGTGTATCGTTTGGCGATTGCTTGCCGCAATTCCCTGGCCCGTTCCCGGGGGCAAGCGATTGACGCCACGTTCCCCGGCGGCAGGCTGCCCGAGTTTGGACGGAATTGGCCTGTGGCTTTTTCCGTCGTTGCGCTCGTCGCGGCGGTGTGACGTTCTGCGAGTCCCGCCAAGGATAACGTGCCGCGATTGAACGCCGCGCTTTGCATTGCTCGCCCATATGCACGCTGCTCGCGGAGGCCCCCTGGAACGCGAAGGGCGCCGGTTTCCCGGCGCCCTTTTCAAAGATTGACTTCCGCTTAGTACTTCAGGCGGAAGCCGGCATAAATCTCGCGACCCGTGGAGGCGTAATTGGTCACCTGGGGCGAATTCACGTAGGCCCAGCGCCGATCCGGCTGGTTGGTCAGATTCAAGGCGTCGAGCGTGAACTCCATGTTCTCGTTGATGTCGTAGGAGAACGATGCATCGACGTTCAACGTGTTCTTGCTGTAACCGAAGTCGTTGACCAGCGGCGAGTTGCCGTAGCCGACGACGTCCGAGCCGCCCGCGACCGGATACAGATATAGATACGAGCTGCGATACGCCGAAGAGACGCGGCCGGACCAGTTCGGTCCGTCATAGTAGAGCGTGAAGTTGAAAGCGTCGGGCGACGCGCCGTTCCAGGGCCCGTCGGCCATGGTATTGCCCTTGCTTGTAGAATTGATGATGTAGTGCTGGATGGACTTGATGTGGGTGTAGTTGGCGTTGACGCCGAAGCCGTCGCCGCCGAGGACGGGCGGAATGAAGTCGAGGTGCTGCTGATAGATGACTTCGACGCCTTCCAACACGCCGCCCGGACCATTCAACGCTTGCGTCACGGCCAAGCCGTAATCGTTCTGGATGTAAGCCAAGGTGTTGGCGTTGGTCGAGCCGGGCGCCCCGCCCTGGTAGAAGGATTCGATGGCGGTAATCTGATCTGGCGTCAAGAAATCGCTGAACTTGCCGCTCGATACCACGATCTGCGGATTGGAAGTGACCCATTTTGCAAAGCCAGTCACCGCAATCACGGCGCCTTTATCGAAATACCATTCCCAGCCGAGGTCTACGGTATTGGCACGGAACGGCGCCAAGTCGGTGTTGCCGACCGCCATAGTCGCGCCGGTGGTGCCTGACGTCGGGATTTTCATCGCCGTGATACTTGGCGCCATCAGCTGCAGCGAGGGACGCGCGATCACCTTGGCCGCGGCCGCGCGCAGCAGCATGTCGTCGGTCAGCGAGTAGACCAGATTGAGGGACGGCAGGAAGTCGTTGTAGCTGTGATGGGCCGGCACCACGGCGCCCTGCAGAGCGTGCCCCAGTGCGCTTACCTCTGTGGTCACGAAGCGCGCGCCGAGATTGCCGCGCAGCGGGTTTCCGAAAATGTTGACGTCCTGGAAGTCGATTTGCGCGTAATACGCCTTCGAATGTTCCGACACGGCGTAGGTTTGGCCGGCGGTGCCGGTCGAGGCGGGATTGAAAAGGTTTGTCAGCCGCCAGTCGCCATAGGCATTCTGGCAATTGCAGTTAAAGCCGATCACCTGCTCGTATTTCAAAAGATTGGGCGCAACGAACGAGGTCGGCATTCCCGATGGGACGCTTAGGCCTTTGCCCCAGTTCACGATCTGCGTCATGTCGGCCGTGGTGACGCCTTCCTCCAGGAAGCTCGGATTGATGACGTCCTTCATGGCGCGCTGATAGTAGGACGTGTTGAAGTCGAAGATGCGCGCCGTGAAACCCGCCCGGAATGTAAGCTGGTCGGTGGCTTCATAAGAGACGTCGGCCATCAGCGTGCGGTATTTATTGTCCGTGTAATATTCGTAGTGGCGCAGGGCCGAGAAGTTCTTGACGAAGTTCCAATTCGTGGGATCGGCAACGTTAAAGCCGAAGTCCATCGCCGGCATGTCGCCGCCGGCCGTAGCATCGTAGACGAAATAGCCGTTGCCGCTGGCGGTGCCGGAATCCATCTTGTTCACTTCGGCGAGAAGTCCGGTCTGATGGTTGTAGGAATGCGACCAGCCGACGGTCGTCTCCGTCTTGAACCGGTCGGTGAAGCTGTGCGTGCCGGTCAACGAAAGTTGCTCGAACTGGGTGGTGTAATAGGCTTGATCGGCGCCCGAACGGAAGTCGACATTGTCCAGCTTCAGATAGGTTGCGGCGCCGTTGGCGACTTTGGCGTCGATCAGTTTGGTGGCCGGCCGGCCGACGAAGCTGACGGCGGCCTTGAGCGCGTCGCTGCCGTTGGGGTTATAGCCGTAGGCCGGATCCGTGTAGTACGCCTCGGGAGAGAGGTTCTGCGGCGAGTAGCAGACGATGTCCGCCTGCGTTGCCGAACCGGTCTGCGGCGTGCAATCGGTGAACGAGCCCGAAACGCTGCCGGTGATCAATCCGGTTTGGGTGTTGTTGCGGTTCAGACCGATCGGCGAGATCTGATAGTTCGTCGAATCCTGATAGGTGCTCGAGAACAGGCCGTCGAGCGTGAAAAGCGTGTCGTCGTTCGGCTGCCACTGCACAGAAGAGGTAATGCCGATGCGGCTCTGATACAGTTGCTGATGGTTCAGGGTGGGCAGTGCCGGTATGAGGACCGTCGAGCCGGGCCCGGTGACGGTGCTGGTGGTGCTGCCGGCTTTGGGGTTCGTATCGGTCGTGACCCAGCCCTGTGGCGAGTTGACCAGCGCGTAGGCCGCGGGATCGGAACCGGTCAACGCCGCGCAATAAGGCGCGTAGGTGACGTTCATGCCCGGAACTACGCCGGTGTAATAGGGCGCGACGGCGCCGTTGCAGACCGAGCCCGTCGGCGCCGCAAATCCGTTACGGCCGAGCAGACCGCCGGGCACGTTATCGAAGCCCTTCGCGGTCTTGGTGTCCCATTTGAAATCGGAACCGCGATAGGTGAAATCGGACTGTCCGGGTTGCCGGCCATAGGAGTCGATGTACTGGTTGCGCGAGTTGTAGGCCACCGAAACGAGTACGCCCAGATGCCCGCCGAGGAAGGTC
>JAGWVX010000014.1 GCA_018970685.1 Alphaproteobacteria bacterium
ACCTTGTGATCGGCGATGGCGTCGTACATCGGCTTGGCGCGCACCCAGCGCAGACAGACATGGGTGCCGGCGATAGCGGCTAGCGACCAGGGGAAGCACCAGCCGTTGCAGTGAAACATCGGCAGCGTCCACAGATAGACGGCGTGCGGGCCCATGTTGGCAGCCAGCGTGTTGGCGTAGCACATCAGCGCCGCGCCGCGGTGGTGATAGACCACGCCTTTGGGATTGCCGGTGGTGCCCGAGGTATAATTGAGCGCGATCGCTTCCCACTCGTCGGCGGGATAGGACCAAGCGAACTCCGGATCGCCGGCGGCGAGAAAAGCTTCGTAATCGAGACTGCCCAGCCGCTCGCCGGTTTGCGGGAATTCCGGGTCGTCGTAATCGATCAAGACCAACCTGCGCTTGGTGAGCCTCAGCGCCTCCTTGATGGTTGCGGCGAATTCGCGGTCGGTGATCAGCAGCTTGGCTTCGCCGTGATCCAGCGTGAAGGCGATAGCGGCGACGTCGAGGCGGGTGTTCAGCGCGTTCAGCACCGCGCCGATCATCGGCACGCCGTAATGGGCTTCCAGCATCGGCGGCGTGTTCGACAGCATCACCGCCACCGTGTCGCCCTTGCGGATGCCAGCCGCGCTGAGCGCGGAGGCGAGGCGGCGCGACCGCGTATAGAATTCCGCGTAGGAGGTCTTCGCCTTGCCGTGGATGATCGCGGTGTGATCGGGGAAGGCGCGGGCGGCGCGATCGAGGAACGTGATCGGCGTCAACGGCTGGTAGTTGGCGAGGTTCCGGTCGAGATCGGTCTCATAGGGATTGCCGATCAAGGCTCGCTTCAGATGCGGCATGGCGCGTGGGCCGCTCTGCCCTTTGCGCCGGACGAAGGCCTGGCGCGGACGCGGATGCATGTCGATCTTCGCCGTGGGCTTGCGGGACTTTTTCTTTCGTTGCGGCTTCTTCGCAAGAAGACGTTTCGCCGGGCGCTTCTTCGCCGGCGTCTTTCCGCCCTTTTTCGGCTTTTTCCGTGTCGCCATGGGCTCCCCTGACTCGATTTTTGCCGCGAGGCTAAGGCCGGGCCCGTAATACGGCAAGATACGTGGACGCAGGTCTGCCCGATTGCTAGGAAGACGGCTGAACAGGTGGAGCGGATGACGGAAGAAACGACGACAATGCGTCGCGGCGGACCCTTGCGCGCGCTCTATGCCTGGATGATGCGCAATGCCAAGGGCAAGCACGCCTGGGCGGCGCTGGCCGGCTTTGCCTTTGCGGAAGCTTCCTGCTTTCCCATCCCGCCCGACGTCATGCTGCTGCCCATGATGCTGGCGGACCGCAAACACGCCTTCCGGCTGGCGGCATGGTGCGCGATGTGGTCGGTGATCGGCGGCATGCTGGGCTATGCCATCGGGGCGCTGTTCTGGGATACGGCCGGGCTATGGATCATCCACGCCTTCCATTTCCCGATGGCCGAGGTGCAGGCGCTGCGCCACAAATACACCGAGCACGCCTATCTGATCATCGTGCAGGGCTTGACCCCGATCCCTTACAAGCTGGTGACGATCTCGGCGGGCCTGGCCAACGTGCCCTTCGCCGCCTTCATGGCATATTCCGCCATCACCCGCACCCTGCGCTTCGTGGTGCTGGAGGGCGTGCTGGTGCATTTCTTCGGCGAGCAGGCGCGCGTCATCCTCGAGAAATATCTCGAAGCGGCGATGATCGTCTTCCTGCTGCTGGTGGTGCTCGGCTTCGTGCTATTGCGCTACATCATCAAATAAGGCGTCAGCGCAGGAACGAGGTCAGCGGCGCGGCCTTCATGTCGCACGCCGGGCGCGACAGATAGAATTCCGCCAGGTAATGGCCGTTGGCTTCCAGCCCCGAGGTGCACAGATTGCGCTTTTCCAACAGGCGCTCGACATGCTTGCGCTCGGCGTCGTCGGCGAAGCGGCGCTGGCGGAAATAGCGGCCCGCCAGCTTTTCGGTGACATAGCCGAACTGCTCGAGCGTGGCGGCGACCGGGCCATAATCGAACATGCGCAGCACGAAGGAAGCGACCCACGGCATCTCGTTCTCCGGCTGGCAGCGCAGGATGCGCGTGAAGGTTCGCTCGGTGACGTAGCCGACCACGCCCGTCGAGATCACCAGATCGCAGCGCGCGATGGTGGACGCCGCCTGCGGCGTCGGATCGTTCAATTCGAAGTCTTCGGGAATGGCGTCGTCGAGCAGTCCCGCCCAGAAACCGTAAGAGGAGGCGAACTGCGCGCGGTCGATGCCGACGATCGCAATATCCCGCTTGGGATTGCCGTCGAAAAAGTCGGTCTGATCGGCGCGCAGCACGTCGCGCGGCGCGATCTCCTGCTCGTCGAGGCTGTTATAATGCTCGCGCAGCTCCTCCATGGTGCGTCCGTATTTCAGCACCGCGGCGTTGATGCCGTAGGAGCAGCCCAGATCGAGGACCGTCAGAGCGTCGCGGCGGCGCGCCGTCGCATAAGCGTCGAAGGTCTTGAGGAAGATAGGGGCAGCGCGTTCGGGAATGGCGTAATCGAGGGCGCCGAGAACCTGGAAATAACTGCGGGGGTCGAGGCGGTTATAGGTCCATTCGAAATCGGCTTTTCCGGCGTTGGCCTGCTGGTAGCTGCGTTCGGTCACGTTCCGTCTCCTTGCTTGTGGCTTGCGCTCGCGCGCGCAAACAGTTTTCCAAACGCGATTTGTTCGCGTCTGTCCCTTTGAAGATTTGGCTTACAGTGACAGTGTAGACGCTCGATTCTGCGCTGTCACCCAAAAAAGCCACACGCGCAATGTGTTTGTTCGGCCCATGATTTCGCAATTTTCGTCAATTGCCGCGATTCTTTCGTCGACGCTGGTTTTTCTCGTCGGCAGCGGTCTGCTTAGCACGCTGATTCCGGTGCGGGCGCATCTGGAAGGATTCTCCACGCTGGCGATCGGAGTCATCGGTTCGGCGTATTTCGTGGGCTTCGTGGCGGGATGTTTCACCGGACCGCGTTGGCTCAATCGCGTCGGTCACATCCGCACCTTCACCGTGTGCGCCGGCATCGCTGCGGCGGCGACGTTGGCGCAGTCGATTCTGATCAGCGTCACGGCGTGGATCGCGATGCGCGCCCTGTTCGGCTTCGCCGCCGCCAACATGTACATGGTGCTCGAGAGCTGGCTCAACGATCGCGCCAACAACGAGACGCGCGGCCGCATCTTCGCCGCCTATCTCAGCGTGAACTTCGGCGGCCTTCTGATCGGACAGCTGTTGTTCGCCACGTCGCGGCCCGAGAGCTTCACACTCTTCAGCCTGACGGCGATTTTCTACGCGCTGTGCATGCTCCCCGTCGGGCTGACGCGGCTGCCGCAGCCGGCGCCCGCGCCGGTTCCGGTGTTGCGCCCGCTGCGTTTGTTCCGCATTTCGCCGGTCGGCGTCGCCGGCTGCATCGCTGTCGGGCTCGCCAACAACGCGATTTGGACGCTGGCGCCGGTCTATGCGCAGAGCCGCGGCCTCTCTAACGGTATGATCGCGCTGTTCATGGCCGCTTTCACTGTCGGCGGTACGGTGATGCAGGTGCCGGTGGGGCGGCTCTCCGACCGCATGGACCGGCGCTATGTCATCGTCGGCGTGTGCGCCCTGGCGGCGATCGTCGGCATCGTCATCGCCGTGTTCGGCGGCCGCGCGCACGGAATGATCCTGTGGCTGATGGCGCTTTACGGCACGCTGGTGCTGCAGCTTTACGGCCTGTCGGTAGCGCACGCCAACGACCGCATCCCGCGCCAGCAATTCGTCGAGGCTTCGGCCACGCTGCTGCTGATCAATTCGCTGGCTTCGATCCTCGGGCCGACGCTCAGCGCCGGATTGATGGATGCCTTCGGCGCGGCGGCGCTGTTCTTTTTCACGGCCGCCGTGCATGTGACGTTGACGGTATTCACCGTGGTGCGCCTGCGCCAGAAGGAGGGTCCGGGCGAGGTGTTTCGCGAGCGCTTCGAACCCGTGCCGCATCTGTCCTCGCCGACCTCGCTCGAGCTCGATCCGCGCGGTCCGGAGGAAACCAAGGCGACGTAGGAACGTTCGGTCATTGGACGAGCGGCGGATGAAGCTGCTAAAGCAAACCGCCGATACCGCAAACCCTCATCGAGTAGACAATGCCGCCACACAGCCAGCACATCCAGGCGTCGCTCCATTATTGCGCCGGAAGTCTTGACACGAGCTTCGTCGCTTTGGGACCGCTCAAGGTGGCGCTGTTGGGCGTCGTCCAGGGCATCAGCGAATTGCTGCCGATTTCCTCGACGGCGCATATGCGGGCGGTTCCGGCGGTGCTCGGCTGGCCGGACCCCGGTTCGGCGTTCTCCGCCGCCATGCAGCTGGCGGCGCTTGCGGCGGTGGTGACCTATTTCTGGTCGGATATCGCGGCGGTCACCGCGGGATCGATACGGGCGATCGGCAAACGAGACTGGGCGGACCGGGAATTCAAATTGGCCGCCGGCGTCGTCATCGCCACGATTCCCATCGGCATCGCCGGACTGCTGCTGTCGAAAACCCTGAACCAGTGCAACTCGCCCCTGCGCGCGCCGATGGTGGTCGGCATCGCCTGTTTCGTGATGGCGCTCTTGATGGGCTGGGCGGAGCTTTCGGCGCAGCACAAGCGCGGGACCGAGAAGTTGACCCTGCTCGATGCGCTGCTCATCGGCCTTGCGCAGGTCGGTGCGCTGGTTCCGGGATTTTCACGTTCGGGTTCGACCTTCACGGCTTCGCTTGGTCTCGGATTCAAGCGCGCGGACGCGGCGCGGGTCTCGTTTCTGCTGGGCATCCCCGCCATCGCGCTTGCCGGCGGGCGCGAACTCTGGCTGCTTCACCAAGCGGGACTTTCGGCTTACGGCTGGGAAATCCTCGGCATCGGTCTGGCGGTGTCGAGCATATCCGCTTATTTTGCGATCTGGTGGCTGATGCGGTTCCTGCAGAACTTTTCGACTTGGCCTCTGGTGCTCTATCGCGCCGCGTTTGGGCTGGTGCTGATGATCGGCGCCGGGATGCATTGGATCCGGTAACTCGGGATGGACAATCTCAGCCACCTGATCATCGCTTACATCACGGCGCACCCGGACGTGGCGATCTTCGTGATCGGCGCGACCGCATTCGGCGAATCTTTCGCCTTTCTCAGCCTTTTGTTTCCGGGAACCACGATTCTCATTGCCGCTGGTGCGCTGGTGAAAGCGCATGCCCTCGATCCGGTGTCGGCCGCGGCCGCCGGAAGCGCCGGCGCCGTTTTGGGCGATGCGATTTCGTTCTGGATCGGCCGGCGCTTCGGGGGCGCGGTCCCGAACCTGTGGCCGTTCCGCCGTCACCCGGACGCGCTCGAAAAAGGGATAGCCTTCTTCCGGCGTTACGGTTGGGCAAGCGTGTTCATCGGCCGGTTTTTCGGCCCGCTGCGTGCGATCGTGCCGTTGGCCGCCGGCATGATGGAGATGCCCACGGTGCCGTTCTATGTCGCCAACTGCCTTTCGGCCATCGTTTGGGCGCCGGCGCTGCTCCTCTCGGGTTTTTTGCTCAGCAGCGCCGCGTCGAGCGGCTGGGACATCGAAGACAAGCTGTTCGTAATCGCTTTGGCGGCGGCTGCCGTCATTGCCGCCGTATATTGGGCAAGGCGCCTGTTTCAGGTGCGGTAAACCGTCCCGTGCTCGCAAGAGCTTCTTGCGATGTACTTGCAAATATAGGTAACCGGTGTCATTTTGGGCAATGTCAGGACCTTCGATTGGGGCGAGATCCTACCGCTATAAACGACAAAAGCAGGAGGAAACCACAGTGCGTAGACTTTTAGGCTCATTGAGTCTCGTGTTCGGCGCCGTGCTGATCGCTGCGTCGGTCAATGCCGCTCCCATAGGTCACGCGGCAAGAAACAAGACCGTTGCGGCGCCGGCATCGCATCCGATGTTGGCGTTCCCCGGCGCCATGGGATGGGCGGCCACCACACCCGGCGGGCGCGGCGGCAAAATCATCAAAGTCACGACCTTGAAGGCCGATGGACCCGGATCGCTGCTGGAGGCGCTCGACACCAAAGGGCCCCGCATTATCGTGTTCGAGGTCGGCGGCGTCATCGATCTCGGCAAGCGCGACGTCCGAATCACCGAACCCTATTTGACCATCGCCGGACAGACGGCACCCTCGCCGGGCATCACGCTGATCCGCGCGCAAAGCATCGCGATCGTTACCCATGATGTGATCGTGCAGAACCTGCGCATCAGGCCGGGCGACGACAACCAGCCCAAGGCGGGCGGCTATTCGACGGACGGCATCCGCACCGACGAAGGCGCCCATGACGTCATCATCGATCATTGCAGCGTTTCCTGGGCGACCAACAAGAACTTTGCCGTGTCGGGCCCGCGCTTCGACGGCAAGGATGTCGCCGAGTGGCGCCAGCACACCTCGCATCGCATCTCGGTCACCAACAACCTCATTTCCGAGGCCCTGAGCCGTTCGACTCATTGGAAGATCGAACACTCCAAAGGCGCACTGATCCACGACAACACCACCGACATTCTGATCGCACGCAACATCTTCGCCCACAATTTCGAGCGCAGCCCCTTGTTCAAAGGCGGCGATCACGCCGCGATGATCAACAATCTGATCTACGATCCGGGCCAGCGCGCGGTGCACTACAATCTCGTGGCCTATGAGTGGAAGGGCCATCCGTTCGAAACCGGCGAGATCGCGGCGGTCGGCAACGTGCTGCGCGCCGGGACGTCGACGGTGATGCCGATCGCGTTCTTCGAGATCGGCGGCGCCGGTCCCGTCGAGTACTACGGCAAGGATAACATCGCGGTCGACCAGATCGGCCGCCCGCTGCCGATGTTCGGGCGCTATACGACGGAGGCCACGGCGAAAATCGTTCAGGTCAACAAGCCGCCGGTCTGGCCGCCCTATGTGAAGGTGATCCCGGCGGATCAGGTTGAGACATCGTTGCTGCTCGACGTCGGCGCCCGTCCCTGGGACCGCGACTACACCGACGAGCGGGTTCTCGCCAACGTTTCTTCCGGCCGCGGCTGGATCATCGACAGCCAGCAGGACGTTCACGGCTATCCGCAGCAGACGCCGACCTATCGCACCTTCAATCCGGACGACTGGAACTTGATCGACATGACGCCGAAGACGCCGTCCGTCCTCGACGCCTCGCACAAGAACACGACGCTGATGGTGCCGGTCAAGAATTGAGGGATGCGAAAGCAACTCCGCGGGGAAAGCCGGCGCCGCGATGCGGTAAGCGTATCACGGCGCTGGCGCTCTATCCGCCGCTCAGGGCCTGCACGATCTGCACCTCGTCGGTCGGCCGCAGCGCGTGCTCCACGTCGAAGACCTGCTCGCCGTTGACGAAAAAACGCATGTGCTTGCGAAGCAAATCCTGCTCGTCGACCATGCGGAAGCGGATGCCGGGATAGCGGCGATCGAGATCGGCGAGCATTTCGCGCAGCGTCGTGCCGGCGGCGTCGACCTCGCGCGCGTTCACGTAGGAATGCAGCGGACTGGCAATAAGCACTTTCATCGGGCCAATTTCCGTCGGTGCCGATCATTCCATGTCGGCGGCTTCCACGGCGTAGATTTCCGGCAAATGCCGGGCGATGGACGTCCAGCCGTCACCTTCGCTCCGGCTCATCCACAACTCGCCGCCGGTGGTGCCGAAATACAGCCCGACGGGGTCGCGCCTGTCTGCGGTCATCGCCTGGCGCTTCACCGTCCACCACGCCTGGTCTTTGGGGAAGCCGTCATCGAGGCGCTTCCAGGTCTTGCCGCTGTTGCGCGTGCCGTAGACGCATGGCCTTCCTTCCACGCTGGTGCGGGGCCAGACCGTCTGGCCGTCCATTGGCAGCACCCAGGCAACCTTGTCGTCGCGTGGATGCACCACCATCGGAAAGCCGATGTCGCCGACGCGGCGCGGCATGGTCTCGCCGATCCGGATCCATTTCCGCGACGGCCGGTCGAGCCGATAGATGCCGCAGTGATTTTGCTGGTAGAGCCGGTCCGGATTGCTCGGGCAGAGCCTGACGCAATGCGGATCGTGGAACGCGACATTCTCCGCGTCAAACCCATCGACAACCGCCATGCCCTGCACCATGGGCGTCCAGTTGCGTCCGCCGTCGGTCGTTTCATGCACGCCCCCACCCGACATCGCGAAATAAAGATGAGCGGGATCGCGCGGATCGACGATGATCGAATGCAGCTTGGGACCGTCGGGCGTGCCGTCTTGCTCGCTGCCCATCCAGGCACGGTATTGCGGATCGTCGTTGAGATTGGAAAAGGCGCTCCAGGTGACGCCGCCGTCTTCGCTGCGGAACAGGCCCTGCGGCGAGGTTCCCGCATACCAGACACCGGGTTCATTGGCATGGGCCGGCGTCAGCCAAAACGTGTGATTGACACTGCGCCCTTTCTGTCCGTCCGTCGCCTTGGCGAAAGCGGGAGGTTGCTTTGCTTCCGTCCACGAACGGCCGAAATCCGTCGAGCGGAAGATGGTGGGACCGAGATGACCGGTACTGGCGGCCGCCAGCAGCGTTTTTCCGTCGCGCGGGTCGAGCACGAGATGATGAATGATTTGCCCGAGGAAATGCGGCCCGTCCGCCTGCCAGGTCCTTCGGGCCTTGTCGCCGTGAAAGAGCCAGGCGCCCTTGCGCGTGGCGACCAGCAGCACGTTGTGGCGTGGCTTTGTCTGTCCGCGGTCCGCGCGTGCGGCAGGCTTTCGGCGTTTGGTTGACGGATTCTTCGATTTGCGTCGCATGCTAGCTCCGCTGTGCGATGGATTCACATGAGCGAACGCCTTCCGCCCCCGGTTACGCCGACGGCGACAGGCCCGGCAAATATATGCAGATTTAAAACTACAATACAGACTCCGCCGCGCCGGCAGTCAGCTTGATGTAGCGGCCGGCATCGCTCCAGCGCCCTTGTTCGATGACCTCGCGCTCGCCCAACACACGCGCTCACAATCGGTGGCCGGCGAACTGCGCACGTCTCCAATCGTGCGAACGTGAACGCGCCGGCGTGGATGGCGCGGCCTCGATTTGTTAGAACCGTCACAACAGGTTCGCGGGAAACGGTGGCGTCCATCACGTCGCCGCAAGAATCTTTGCGCCGTAACGCGTTTGCACGCAATAGAATATCAAGGGGTTCCATCGATGAAAATACAAGGCTGGCAATGCGCGGCGTTGCTGCTCGGGTTGTTCGCGGCGGTGTCGCAGGCGCAGGCGGACGACGGGCACACGCTGATGCGCTTTCCGACGCTGCATGGCGACATGGTCGTCTTCGAGGCGCATGG
Source organism: Alphaproteobacteria bacterium (assembly GCA_018970685.1). Classification (GTDB taxonomy): domain Bacteria; phylum Pseudomonadota; class Alphaproteobacteria; order Micropepsales; family Micropepsaceae; genus Rhizomicrobium. Next base: position 9,279 of record JAGWVX010000014.1, read on the forward strand.
CAATCTGTGGGAAGTGCCGCGCAGCGGCGGCACAGCCAGCCGCCTGACGGCCGATGCCGGTTACGACCAGATGCCCCGCTTCTCGCCGGACGGCAACTGGATCGCTTTCACGGCACAGTACCAGGGCAATCAGGACGTCTATGTGATCCCGGCAAGCGGCGGCACGGCCAAGCGACTGACCTTCCATTCCGACGTCGTCGACAAGGCGCCGACGCGCTGGGGCCCCGACAACATGGTGGTGACCTGGACGCCCGACTCCAAGAACATCGTCTTCCTGTCGCGCCGCATGGCGTGGAACAGCTGGTATGGGCGGCTGTTCGAGGTTCCGGTCACGGGCGGTTTGCCGACGCCGCTGCCGCTCGACCGCGGCGGGTTGATGACCTACAGCCCAGACGGCAAATCGATCGCCTACAACCGCATCTTCCGCAATTTCCGCACTTGGAAGCGCTATGACGGCGGCTTGGCGCAGGATGTCTACACCTACAATTTCGACACCAAGAAACTCGACCGCATCACCGACTGGAAAGGCACCGACACGGCGCCGATGTGGGTCGGCCGCAAGATCTATTTCCTTTCGGACCGTGACGAACACCGCCGCGAGAACATCTGGGTCTACGACCTCGATACCAAGGCGTTCAAAGAGGTCACCCATTTCACCGATTACGACATCGATTTCCCTAGCCTGGGCGACAATGGCATCGTCTTCCAGCAGGGCGGTTCGCTCTGGGTGCTGGATCTGCCCTCCGAACAATTGCATCAGCTCGACGTCACGGTACCGGACGACGGCACGCGCACCGCTCCGCGCTATGTTGAGGCTGCGAAGTTCGTCCGCGACGTCGATACCGCGCAGCAGACCGATTATGCTCTGTCGCCGAACGGCAAGCGCGCTTTGTTCTCCGCGCGCGGCGACCTTTTCACCGTGCCGGCCGAACACGGCGCGACGCGCGATCTAACCGACACCAGCAATGCCGACGAGGATCATCCGAGCTGGTCGCCGGACGGCAAGACCGTCGCCTATACGACCGACATCGACGGCGAGCAGGAAATCGCCATCCGCCCATCCAACGGCGGCGGCGAGAAACTCGTCACTCACGTCAAGACGGGATTCTTCTACACGCCAATGTGGTCGCCCGACGGCAAACGTCTGGCGATCTCCGACGGCAATCATCGGCTGTGGCTGCTCGACATCGGCAGCGGCAAGCTCACCTCGGTGGCGCAGGATCCCTACAACGAAATCCACGACCAGGCTTTCTCGCCCGACGGACGCTGGCTTGCCTACAGCGTCACCGCCGCCAACCAGCAGCGGGGCATCTGGCTCTACGACATCGACGCCGACAAGGCGACGAGGGTGTCGGGCTCCATGGCCAACGACTTCAATCCGGTGTTCTCGCCGAACGGAAAATATCTCTACTTCGTTTCGACGCGCCATGAAAACCCGACCTTCAGCGAGACCGAGTTCAACATCGCCACGGAGAAGATGAGCGGCATCTACGTCGCGACGCTGAGCAAGAGCGAAGCTTCGCCTTTTGCGCCGCGTTCCGACGAAGGCGCCTTCGAAGCGAAGAAGGACGGCAAGAGCGAGCCCTGGAAGCCTGGCGCCAGCAAGCCGATCAAGATCGATCTCGAGGGGCTGATGGCGCGCGCCGTGCCGGTGCCCATCCCGGCCGCCGACATCGCCAGCCTGGATGCCCGCGGCGGCGACATTTACTACATGACCACGGGGCCGCAGATGATCGCCGGACCGCTGCCGGGCGAAAAGCCGGCGCTGCATGTCTATGAGATGAAGCAGCGCAAGGATCACCTGCTGGTCGAGGATTTGGACAATTACAGCCTGTCCGCCGACGGCACGAAAGTGCTCTACAAGAAGACGGCGAAGAATCCGGACGGCACCGACAGTTTCGAGATCGTCGACGCCGCGCCGCCAAAGGGCGACGACAAGCCCAAGCCGAAGGCGCTCGATATTTCCCATATGCGCATGCGCGTCGCGCCGACCGAGGAATGGGCGGAGATGTTCAACACCGCGTGGCGGCTGCAGCGCGACCTGTTCATCAATCCGAAGATGAACGGCGTCGATTGGCAGAAGGTGCACGACGCCTATGCCAAGCTCTTGCCGCTGGTGGGTTCGCGCGAGGACCTGAACTACCTGATCGGCGAGATACAAGGTGAGCTCGGCAATTCGCACACCTATGTCGGCGGCGGCGACGACGACGATCCGACCAAGGCGGTGCCCACGGCGCTGCTGGGTGTGGACTTCGCGCTCAACACGGCGTCGGGACGGTACTATTTCGAGAAGATCTATCCCGGCGACAACACACGGCCGGCCTACCGCAGTCCGCTGACCGAACCGGGCGTCGACGTGCGTCAGGGCGATTATCTGCTGGCGGTTGACGGCCACGAACTTAGGGCGCCGACCAATCCCTACAGCCTGTTCGTCGGGCTCGGCGAGGAACCGGTGGTGCTGACGGTGTCCGACAGCTCCGGCGGCAAACGCCGCGACGTCACCGTGCAGCCGATCAAGAACGAGTTGTCGGTGCGCGAGAAAGCGTGGATCGATCGCAACCGCGAAGTCGTCGACAAGGCCTCGGGCGGCAAGATCGGCTACATCTACATGTCGGACATGGAAGCGCTGGGCATGGATCAGTTCATCCGCCAGTTCTATCCGCAGCTCGACAAGCAGGCGCTGATCGTGGACGACCGCTGGAACGGCGGCGGCTTCATCGACCAGATCGTGCTGGAACGTCTGCGCCGCATCCTGGTCGGCATGTCGACCAACCGCGAGGGCGCAGCGATGTCGATCCCGCAGCAGCTGATCGACGGGCCGAAAGTGACGCTGCTCAATCACTACTCGGCATCGGACGGCGACATCTTCCCGTTCTACTTTCGCAAGTACGGGTTGGGTCCGCTGATCGGCACCCGCAGCTGGGGCGGCGTTCGCGGCATCCGCGGCTATTGGGGATTGCTCGACGGCGGCTACATCACCGTGCCCGAGGACAGCCTGTACGGACGCGAGTCGGAATGGGTGATCGAGAACCACGGCGTCGACCCCGACGTCACGGTGACGACGGAGCCCGGCCAGTTGCTGGCGGGACATGACGCCCAGCTGCAAGCGGCCATCGACTATCTGATGGACAAGCTGAAACAGCATCCGGGCGGGCAGCCGCAGCCGCCGGCGCATCTTCCGGCCTATCCGCCGGACGGGCAGATTCCTCCGCCGAGTCTGTGAGGCGAAGCGGGCGGCGCGAACGCGCCGCCCGCGGCCGCATCAATCCCGCGCTAGAAGGCAAACGCCCGACCACGGGCTGCGCAAACGCTGCGCGGGCGTGTCGGGGAAGAGTGCGAGCAGGCGGAACAGCAGCGAGAGACGATGGAGCTTCGCCGCTTCATGCAGCATCGAGCGAACCTCGGCGACGTTCCAGCCGTAAGGCCGGAAAAAGTCGGGCCCTTCCGGCGGCCCGAAACCGAACCTGGGAACCTCCGGCGCAAACAACGGATGAAGCGTCTTCCGCATCAGCTGCAGCAGTTTCGGCGACGCCATATCGAACACCCAGCGCTTGAAGCCGGAACGCCCGGCCAAATCCGCGGCTAGCGTGCGCACTTCGTCGGGCTGCAGATAGATCAGCAAGCCTTCGCTGACGACCAAGATGTTGGTCGCACGCGTCGATAACCTGTCGAACAATGCCCGCCGCTGCGCCGCGTCGGCGAGATCCATGCGCACGCGTTCCAGGATGCAAGCAGGCTTTTCGCCGGCGAGGATCTGTTCCTTTTCGTCGAGAATTTGCGGCAGATCGACTTCGATCCACGACAAAGACGGCGGCAGCGCCATGCGGTAAGGTCTCGCGTCGAGTCCGGCGGCAAGGTTCACCACCATGTCGGCGCCGCGCGCCACCTGTTCGGTAATGATCCGATCGAACAAGACCGTGCGCGTGATCCAGGACCATTCGTGCCGGTGCCTGCGCGGGATATTCGCAACCAATTCGTTGCCCCGCGCGCCGCACAGCCGTGACGCAAACGGATCGCGGAACAGGGCATCGCGCCGCTCGGTCTCGCGGGCGCGATACCATGCCGCCCAGCGCGCCGTATCCGAGACGTGTTCGATGATCGGCTTGGTCATCAGGCACCCCCAAGGTCCCGTATCTAAGGGGCAGATCAGCCCGCCATCAATGGGGCAAAGCCACGGAATGGCCGTGAACGGAAGGCATTCGCCCTGCCGGACCGGGCTGAAAGCGACGCATCGCCGCTTCGCGGAATCCGCCGCAGGGCGTATTCTTCGGAGGCCGGCGGCGAAGGAATTGCCCGACCGGTCGATGTGGGTTTGGACGGCCAACGCCGCAAACCGTTGAGATTGAGGGGAGGCGTGTCATGCGTCATGCGTTATCGCGTTTGTCGGCTGCCGGGTTGCTTGCGGCCGTCGCTTTTTGTTTTTTCTTGTCCCAGCCCGCGACGGTGGCGCGCGCCGCGGAAGATCAGGCCACGACATTGGAACTCGGCGGTCTCGATGCCCTGCAGGCCGGAGATAACGCCGGCGCCATCGTAAAGCTCCGTCAGGCGTTGGCGCTCAAGCCGAAAGACAAGGCCTTCCGCGAGAACCTCGCCCAAGCGGTGAACAACCAGGGCGTCGCACAATACGGCAACAAGGATTACGCCGGCGCGACGGCGTCGTTCCAGGAAGCGGTGTCGCTGGCGCCGAATTTCAAGAAGGCCCGCGAGAACCTCGCCATGACGCAGGTCGCGCAGCTGAACCTGGAAGGCGACGCGCTCTACAAGGCGGCGAATTTCGAAGGGGCCGCCGCCAAATTCAAGGAGGCCCTCGCGGCCGATCCGGGCAACGCCAGCGCGCGCGTGAATCTCGATCTCGCCGAAACCGAAATATTGTCGAAGGCCGAAGATTTCGCGGGCGCCGTCGCCAAGCTGCAGGACGCGTTGAAACTCATGCCCGACAGCAAGATGATCGCGGGCAGGCTGGCCACCGCGCAGGCGGCGCTGGACGCGCAACAGAAGGCCGCGGCGGAAAAAGAAAAGGATAAGGACAAGAAATCAAACTAGCCGTTCTTACGGTTCGCTGGTTTCGTCTTCCGGCTTGTCGGAAGAATCCTCGCCGATCACCGGGGCCGGCGCATCGTCGGCGTGTTCCGCCGCGGGCCGCCCGCCCGGAGCATCGGGCAGCGGCTTCAGCGTTTCACCGCGCTTGGCGGCCCGCTTCGTCGCTCGGTCGCGCTTCGCCGAAGCGCGGCTGACCGCGAGGTCGAGTTCGAGCTGCGAGCACAGCCCCAGCGTCACCGGATCGACCGCCTTGATGTTTGTGGCGTTCCAATGCGAGCGTTCGCGGATCTTCTGGATGGTGGCCTTGGTCGTGCCGATCAGCTTGATGATGTCGGCGTCGGTGAATTCCGGATGATTGCGCAGGATCCAATAGACCGCGTCGGGTTTGTCCTGGCGCTTGGAGACGGGCGTGTAGCGCGGCGCTTTTTTCTGCTTCACCGCCGGCATCTTGTGCTTGGGAGGCGCCATCTTGAGGCGCAGCTTCGGGTTCTTTTCGGCGTCCTCGATCTGCTCGCGCGTCAGCTGTCCGGCGGACACCGGGTCCATGCCCTTGATGCCCTTGGCGACGTCTTCATCGGCGATGCCTTTCACTTCCAGCGGATGCAGGCCGCAATATTCCGCGATCTGCTCGAAGGTCAGCGAGGTGTTGTCGACCAGCCAGACAGCGGTGGCCTTGGGCATCAGCGGTTTGTTGTCGGCAGCCATGTAAGTCTTCTCCCTATGCCGGGGGGCCGTTCACCGTCCCACCCGATCCTGTCAGGCTTAACCTGTCGAGGAATGCGGGGTTTGTAACGGGGAAGGGAGCGGAAGGGAAGGAAAATGGTGAGCCCGGATAATTGACAGGACACCTGTCAATATGCTAAATGTTCGAAATGCCAAGTGATCGGGATGCTCTGCGCCAGGCGATCGACGAAATCCGTGCCTGTTTTGCCGATTTGCGCGCGGTCAGCGACACGCTTACGCGCCATCGGCGGGTGACGACGGCGATGCGCGCCGTGCTCGAATATCTTTGCCGTGCAGGGCCGGCGACGGTGCCTCAGATTGCTCGGGAAAAGCGCCACAAGCGGCAGAGCATCCAGGAGATCGTCAACGCATTGCAGGCGCAGGGTTTGATCGCGCTGCGGCACAATCCGGCGCATAGCCGCTCGCGGCTCGTGGCGGCAAGCGCGCATGGGCGCGAGGTCTTCGCCGCGATTCTGGAAAAGGAAGATGCGCTGCTGGAATTGCTTGCGGCCGATTGCGGCGACATTGCGGCTCCGCTCGCGGCGATGTTGCGGAGCTTTCGCGCGACGCTGCGCAAGCACGCCGGCGCGGAGCTTACGGAGGAGAAAATGAATGGGTAAGGTGAGCTCGGGCATTTTTGGGCAATTCGGCAAGCCGCGCGGCCCGCTCGGCGTGCTGGTCGGCTGGATATTGGCCAACCGTCCGTCGAATCTCGAGCGCAACCGCCGGACTATTGCGTTGCTCGACCTCAAGGACGGTGAGCGCGTGCTGGAGATCGGCTGCGGCCCGGGCGTAGGTTTGGCGATGATTCTGAAGGCGGGCGCAAATGTCTCGTGCACCGGTCTCGATCATTCGGCGCTGATGATCCGAATGGCGCGGCGGCGCAACCGCGATGACGTCCGCACCGGCCGCGCGCATCTCGTCATCGGCGGCTTCGACAAGCTCGGTTACGCGGGCGCCGGTTTCCACAAGGCGATGATGATCAATGTCAGCCAGTTCCTGACCGAACGCATCGCGGCATTTCGCGCGCTGCGCGAGGCGATGGCGCATGGCGGGCGGATCGCCGTCACCTATCAGCCGCGTACACTCGGCGCCACGGAAGAAGCCGGACGCATCGAAGCCGACAAGGTCGCCGGCGATCTGAGCGATGCAGGGTTCATAAGCCTCAGGTTGGAACGGATTCCGCTCAAGCCCGTGGCGGCGTACTGCGTGCTGGCGGAAGCTGTTTAATCCCAGTCCGTTTCAAGCAGAGATTTTTGCTGCATCCGCGTTTAACCCCGTTTTGTACCCTCCGGCGATTAATAGTCTAGAATGCCATGGGACTGAGGGAGCGCCATGCAGAACATGGTTCTGGCAGGCCGATTGCTGTTTCCCATCATCGACGGCGTGCCGGAGGGCGGGCGGCTGACGGCGCTTGCAACGCTCGCCGACGAAACGCTGATGAGCCGCTTTCGTGACGGGGACACGGAAGCTTTCGAGGCTCTCTATCGTCGTCACCGCGCCGGGTTGCACCGCTTCGCAAGGCGAATGGTTCCGGACGACGCGGATGAGATATTTCAAGAAGTCTGGCTCGCAATCGTCAAAGGCAAACGGCGGTATGTGCCGTCGGCGCGCTTCGTGACGTATCTCTTTACGATTGCCCATCGTCGCGCCGCCGAAAAATTGCGGACGCGCGGCCGGGCGCAGGAACTGTCCGACGGCGCCGACCAAGGCGATACGGTGATGGACGACCGCCTCGACCCGCTGGGCTCTGCCGTCAATACCGAACTCGGCCGTGCGCTGAGCGAAGCGATAGACCTACTGTCCGTCGTGCAGCGTGAAGCTTTCCTGATGCAAGCAGAGGGAGGGCTCAGCCTGGAAGAAATCGCGCAAGCCACCGGGACCTCCCGCGAGACCGTGAAAAGCCGTTTGCGTTACGCCTATCGCCGCTTGCGCACGGCTCTGGAGGATTGGAAGTGAGCAGCGAAATTCCATCCGATATCGCCGCTCTGTATCGCGCCAGCGCGACCGAGGAGCCGGATGCGCGCCTCGACGCGGCGATCCTGCGGGCAGCGCGGCGGCGCCGGTTGCCGCAGATTGCTTTCGCGATGGCGGCCGTTCTGCTGCTGGCCGCGACGGCGATCGCTTTGCGCCCGGAGAAACCTGCGCCGCCATCGCCCGCACCGGTGAGCGCCGAAGCCTTGATACCGCCGGGCATGGCGGACGGACGCGGACAATTCCTCGCCGCCTCTGCGGAGCCCGAGCGCATCGGCATGAATGTGCATCCGGGATTTGCCGGAGAATCCAGTCCATCGGGAGAAGAATGATGACGTCGAAAATCAGCCGTCTTGCAGCGGCTTTCTTGATGACCTTGGCTTTGGCAATGACCGCCGCTTATGCGTCGGAACCGATCAAAGGCTGGTGGGAAGCAGGCGGCGCGCCGCAGGACTACGATTTTGGCACCGAACATGTCGATGGTGCGCCAAGCCAGAAGAGCGCCTTCATCAAATGCATCGTTGCGGCACCCCAGAAATGGGGAACCTTGTCGCAAGCGGTCTCGGCGACGCCATATCTCGGCAAGCGCGTGCGGCTCTCAGCCATGCTGAAGACCCAAGACGCGGACAGCGCGCAGCTTTGGCTGCAAGTACAAGGGTCAGGCAACAAGATGCTCAGCTTCGACAACATGAACGACAGGCCGGTTAAAGGCACCACCGACTGGAAGCGCTACGATGCCGTGCTGGACGTGCCAAAGGGAGC
>JAGWVX010000349.1 GCA_018970685.1 Alphaproteobacteria bacterium
GCGCCGGTCGGGACCGAAGAAATCGCCCGCCAGGATAAACGGCCGAGGCGCCGCCATCGCGAGGCGCAATTTGCGGACGACGGTCGCCGCGCTGATCGGGCGGACCAGCACGTTGGTGACGCCGACGTCGCGCGCCCGCTCGACATGGCGGCGCTTCGGCGCGTCGCAGATCAGAAAGATCGGGACCATCGGATCGAGCACGCCTTTGATGCGCCGCGCCGCCTGGGGAAAGGGCACGCCGTCCAGCGGCGCTGCGCATTCGTCGCAGAACACGGCATCGACGGATCGCGAGGAGAGAATCTCGACGGCGCGGGCGGATTTGGCGACGGCCTCCACATTGGCGAAGCCGACGATGCCGAATGCCATGCGCAGCGTGGCGACGGCGTGAGGCTTGCCGCCGACGATCAGAATCCGCAAATCCTTGAGAGTTTTCCGCTCCATCGGGACCCCGACACGACGCGCGCGGATCATCGCGCGGGCGCCGTTAAATCGCGGTTAAGGCTTGCGCGAAGGTCCGGAATCCGCGAAGGGAAAGAGCGAAAGGGGCGCGCATGACCGAGACGTTCGTGTCCGTGACCGCGGCGGTGCTTCTGGTTCTTACTTACGCACTGATCGTCAGCGAAAAGGTGAACCGGGCGGTGGCCGCGCTGCTGGGCGGCAGCCTCGTCGTCCTGCTCGGAATCCTGTCGCAGCAGCAGGCGATCGCCGCCATCGACTTCAACACGCTCGGCCTGCTCACCGGCATGATGATCATCGTCGCCGTCACCCGGAAGAGCGGGCTGTTCGGCTATTGCGCCATCAAAGCGGCGCAGATCGTCAAAGCGTCGCCGGCGGGCATCCTCGCGGCGTTGGCGCTTGTGGCCGGCGTGGTCTCCGCAGGCCTCGACAACGTCACCACCGTGCTGTTGATCGCGCCGGTCACCTTCATCATCTGCAAGGAACTGCGGGTGCCCGTCTATCCCTTCCTGTTCGCCGAGATCCTCGCCAGCAATATCGGCGGCGCGGCGACGCTGATCGGCGATCCGCCCAATATCCTGATCGGTTCGGCGACCGGGCTGACCTTCAACGATTTCCTGCTGAACGTCGGGCCGGTCGCCGCCGCCATCATGGCGATGCAGATCGTCATCTGCCAGCTGATCTGGGGCAGGAAGCTGAAGGCGACGGCGGAAGACCGCGCGCGCGTCATGGAGCTCCATCCCGACAGCGCCATCACCGACCGTTATCTGCTCGCCTGCTCGCTGACGGTGATCGGCGCCACGCTGGCGACGTTCGCGCTCGCCGAAGAGTTTCATCTGCAGACCGCGACCATCGCCATGAGCGGCGCCGCCGTGCTGTTGCTGCTCGACAATCTGCGCCATCCCGTCCATCTCCACAGCGAGAATGTCGGCAAGGCGTTCGTGGAAGTCGAATGGGTGACGCTGTTCTTCTTCATCGGACTGTTCATCGTCGTCGGCGGCGTCGAACGCACCGGCCTTCTGGAAGCCGCCGCGCGCCGCCTGTCGGCCGTCACGCATGGCAGCATCACCGCCACGGCGGGCGTGGTGCTGTGGTCGTCCGCCGTCCTCTCCGCCTTCCTCGACAACATCCCGTTCGTCGCCACCATGATCCCGGTGGTGAAAGGCCTGGCGCCGTCGCTCGGCGGCCCCGAAGCCGTGCGGCCGGTATGGTGGGCGCTGTCGCTGGGCGCCTGTCTGGGCGGCAACGGCACGCTGGTGGGCGCCAGCGCCAACCTCGCGGTCGCCGGCATCGCCGAGCGCAACGGCGTGCCGTTCAGTTTCGTCAAATTCACGCTGCTGGCGTTCCCGATGATGCTGGCCAGCATCGCCGTGGCGCATCTTTATCTGTGGCTGGTGTTTCTGTGACCGAGGAAAAACGCGTCTGAGCGGCAAGAAGGAACACGAAGCATGACCGGCAATCTTCCGCGAAGCATCGTCATCGCCGGCGGCGGCACCGCGGGATGGATGACGGCGGCGGCCCTGGCGCGCCGCGTCGGCCGGCATTGCGCGATCCGGCTGATCGAGACGCCGGACATCCGCACGGTGGGCGTCGGCGAAGCCACGGTGCCGCCGATCCGAGGGTTCAACGAGTTTCTCGGGATCGACGAGGGGGAGTTCCTGCGGCACACCCAGGCAACCTACAAACTCTCGATTCAGTTTCGCGACTGGCTGCGGCTGGGCCACAGCTATTACCATCCCTTCGGCGCGCACGGCACGAAACGCGACTTCGCCCACCTGCATCAATATTGGCTGAAGTTGCGCCGGCTCGGCGACACGACGCCTCTCGACGAGTATTCGCTGTGCGCGGTGGCGTCGATGCTGAACAAATGCGCGCAGCAATCGCCGGATCCCAACTCGATATTCTCGAGCTGGTCGTCGGCCTATCAGTTCGACGCGTCGCTTTATGCCAAATATCTGCGCCGGTACGCGGAGCGGCTCGGCGTCGAGCGCATGGAACGCAAAATCGCCGACGTCGAGCTGCGCGGCGAGGACGGCCACATCGCAGCGCTTCTACTCGAAGGCGGCGAGCGCGTGGAAGGCGATTTTTTCATCGACTGCACCGGCTTTCGCGGCCTGCTGATCGAGCAGGCGCTGAAGACCGGTTACGAAGACTGGTCGCGCTGGCTGCCCTGCGACCGGGCCTACACCGTGCACAGCGCCCGCGCCGGCGAGCTGACGCCTTATACGCGCGCGACGGCGCTCAAGGCCGGATGGCAATGGCGCATTCCGCTGCAGCATCGCACCGGCAACGGCCATGTCTATTGCAGCAAATACCTCGGCGACGAGGACGCCGTGGCGGCGCTGCTCGCCAATCTCGACGCGCCGGCGCTGGGCGATCCCTGGCAGCTGCGGTTCACGACCGGCCGGCGCAAGAAATTCTGGAACAAGAACTGCGTGGCGGTGGGGCTCGCCAGCGGCTTCATCGAGCCGCTCGAATCCACCAGCATTCATCTGATCCAGTCCAGCATACTGACCCTGCTGGTCAATTTTCCGTCGCGCTCCGGCGATACCGCCGACGCCGAGCAATACAACCGCAACATCGCCCTGGACTTCGAAAGCATCCGCGACTTCGTCGTGCTCCACTACCACGCGACGGAGCGCAACGACTCGCCGTTCTGGGATTATGTCCGCACGATGGAGATACCCGACACGCTCCGGCAGCGGATCGAGCTTTTCCGGAGCCACGGGCGGATTCCGCCGCGCACGCCCTACGACCTGTTCGAGTTCACCGACTGGATCGCGGTGCTGATCGGCCAGGACGTCATTCCGCGCGCCTACGATCCGCTGATCGACATGTACGACATCGCCGAAGTGCGCAAACAGCTCGAAGACATGCGCGCGCAAATCCGCCG
>JAGWVX010000350.1 GCA_018970685.1 Alphaproteobacteria bacterium
AAGCAGGAGATCAGCCACATCATCGATGAGGTCTATCGCCATTGCGGCCAGAAGGAGACTGTGCTGTTCGCCGATGCGATTATGGGCCTGGGCTTCCGCGAAGCCTGCAAGGCCGGTATTTCGTTCGGCAAGGACGACATGGTCGTGCCGGGCACCAAAGAGCGGTTGATCGACGAAACGCGCCACCGCGTGCGTGAGTACGAGCAGCAGTATCTGGATGGCCTGACAACCGACAAGGAAAAGTACAACCTCGTCGTCGACGCGTGGTCGAAGTGCACCGACCAGGTCGCCGCAGAAATGATGAAGGAAATCTCCGAGCCGCGCATCGATCCGGCGACGGCTCGTGTCGAAGAGATGAACTCCATCTATATGATGAGCCATTCCGGCGCTCGCGGTTCACCGCAGCAGATGAAACAGCTTGCCGGCATGCGCGGCCTGATGGCGCGTCCAGACGGCTCGATCATCGAAACACCCATCCTGTCGAACTTCAAGGAAGGGCTGACGGTGCTCGAGTACTTCAACTCGACGCATGGTGCACGCAAGGGCTTGGCAGATACGGCTCTCAAGACGGCGAACTCGGGCTATCTGACGCGTCGGCTGGTTGACGTAGCGAACGACTGCATCATCACTGCCGAAGATTGCGGCACCAAGCGCGGTGTTACGGTGCAGGCGGAAATCGACGGCGGGCAGGTGGTGTCGTCGCTGTCCGAACGCATCTTGGGACGGACAACGGCAGAGGATGTCAAGCATCCCGACACGGGCGAGGTGCTCCTCAAGCGCGGCAAGGAAGTAACCGAGGATATCGCGGAGAAGATCGAAGCGGCACACGTGCAGAAGGTGCGGGTGCGTTCGGTCCTGACATGCGAGCTCAAGGACGGCGTCTGCGGCAAGTGTTACGGACGCGACCTGGCGCGCGGCACAAACGTCAACATCGGAGAAGCAGTCGGCGTGATCGCCGCACAATCGATCGGCGAGCCCGGTACGCAGCTGACCATGCGCACCTTCCATATCGGCGGTGCGGCTCAAGTTGCCGGCCAGTCGAAGATCGAGGCCAGCTATGACGGCAAGGTCAAGATCGTCAATCGGAACGTCGTCAAGAACTCGGACGGCGAGCTGGTGGCGATGGGCCGCAATATGCAGGTCGTGATCATGGACCCGAAGGGCCAGGAACGTGCGGCCTATCGCATCACTTATGGCGCACGACTTAAGGTCGACGACGGCGTCACGGTGAAACGCGGCGACAGGCTGGCGGAGTGGAACCCCAACGCGTTGCCGGTTCTTACGGAAACCGACGGCGTGGTGAAGTACGAGGATGTCGTCTCCGGCATTACGATGAAAGAAGTCGCGGACGAAAAGACGGGCGTGACCAATCGCGTCATCATGGACAATCGCGGAACCGGCCCGAAGTCGCAGGAGCTGCGTCCGACCATCGTGCTTGTCGACAAGAAGGGCAAAGTGATCGTTTTGCCGAATGTGGGCGAGGTTCGTTATCCGCTTTCCGCTGACGCCATTTTGTCGGTGGAAGATGGAGCGGAGGTGCGTGCCGGTGACGTGTTGGCGCGTATCCCGATGGAAGGTGCCAAGACGCGCGACATCACGGGCGGTCTGCCGCGCGTGGCGGAGCTGTTCGAGGCGCGCAAGCCGAAGGAATCCGCGGTACTCGCCGAGACGGATGGTTTCGTCGAGTTCGGCAAGGACTACAAAAATAAGCGCCGCGTCATCGTCAAGCCGAAGAGCGACAAGATCGATCCGATAGAATATCTGATCCCGAAGGGCAAGCACATCAGCGTGCGCGAGGGCGACTATGTCGAAAAGGGCGATTACATCGTTGAAGGCAATCCATCGCCGCACGACATCTTGCGGATCAAGGGTATGGAAGAGCTTTCGACCTATCTCGTGAAGGAAATCCAGGACGTCTATCGCCTGCAAGGCGTGAAGATCAATGACAAGCATATCGAGGTGATCTGCCGTCAGATGATGCAGAAGATGGAAATCACCGACGGCGGCGATACAACGTTGCTCGCGGGCGAGCAGGTCGACTTGATCGAACTGGATGAAGCCAATGCGAAGGCGGCCGAGCATAGTGGTAAGCTAGCCGAGGGCCGGCCGGTCCTGCTGGGCATCACCAAGGCGTCGCTGCAGACGCGGTCGGTGTTTTCAGCCGCCTCGTTCCAGGAGACGACACGTGTTCTCACCGACGCGGCCGTCAATGGCAAGGTCGATACGCTGGAAGGCCTCAAGGAGAACGTCATTGTCGGACGTTTGATACCGGCGGGCACTGGCGGCGCCATTGCGCGTCTGCGCCATGTCGCGGCCGAGCGTGATCGTGTGATCCAAGCCGAGCAGTCCAAAGCTGCGCCTGCGCAGATCGAAGGTCCGGCGCCGCAGGCAGCGGCCGAATAGGTTCGCTGATCTCGCAAATGAAAAAGGGCCGCCCTTTCGGGCGGCCCTTTTTTCCATGTGTCAAAGTGACAGCAAGTCGTCGCGGTATTGTGAAAGGTCGTAGTGGCGGAACAGCATGCGGTCCAGTCTTTCGAGGTGATGCGGCTTGAAGCGCTTCCGACCTCGTCCTACAGCGCCTTTATTGAAGCGGTGTTCATAGCGCTCTTGCCAGATGGCATCGATGGCTTCCCGGCACGCGAGACGGCAGCCATGCGGATGGCAGAGGCAATCACGAGGACAGTTCCAATTCCTTTGTGCCGACAATATGATAATAAGACTTATTAGCAATAAATGATATACCACATGCTTGGTAAGGAGATTAAACGGCGGCAAGGTCGGTGGTCTGCCGGCACCAGGACGACCGAGTAAGGTCGCCCAAAATCAAGGGGAACAGCCATGACATCTATGCTGACGCCAGCCCTGGCGTTGATCGCGCTCACGCTGCTGGTTTGGGTCTTTATGTACGCGACCAGGATACCGGCCATGCAGAAGATGGGAATAAACCCGCAAGACGCACGCCATCCAGGGTCGTTAACCGCACTGCCGGGCTCGGTCCGCCAGGTCGCCGACAACTACAACCACCTCATGGAGCAACCGACAATCTTTTATGCGCTTGTTTTTTATATCGTTTTGAGCGGACATACGGATGAGCTGCATATTATGCTGGCGTGGGCCTATGTTGTCCTTAGGGTGGCCCATACAGCCGTCCAATGCACGGTCAACGTCGTAACGGCGCGCTTTCTCGTCTTTGCCTTGTCAACCTTCGTTCTGATGGCTATGGCGGGCCGTGAGTTGCTCTTCCTTCTCTGAGCAGAAAACGAGGAATCCTCTGGGATTTCGGCTATTGACGGCCCGTCACCTCCCGCCTATATAGCCGCACCTTTCGGACGCAGGCTGTCCGCGCTA
>JAGWVX010000351.1 GCA_018970685.1 Alphaproteobacteria bacterium
TTCATTGACCTTCTGTTCCGGAATCAGCCCAAATGGGACCCAGAGTATGGCGTGACCGACGTGCGCGGCGGACTTATCCAGTTGGCGCGCGTTTATGGGATGACCGTCGAGAAAGTTGACCAATGCATTTCGGACAAGAGTGAACAGGATCGCATCAATCAAGTCGCCCAGGACGGCGAGACCAAATACAACATCCAGGGCGTGCCGACGTTCATCATCAACGGAACCGAGGTACAAGCCGAAGATGCGACGTGGCCTTCATTGAAGGCTAAATTTGATTCTCTGCTGTCCAAACACTGAACAATGGACAGCGCAGCAGCGTAGGACGGCGCGTATCCATTGAAGTTTAGTAGGTTAAGGCTATCCGGGTTCAAGTCCTTTGTGGAGCCGACCGAGCTCTTCATCGAGCCCGGCTTGACGGCGATCGTCGGCCCGAACGGTTGCGGCAAATCCAACCTGTTCGATGCATTGCGCTGGGTGATGGGCGAGACCCGTCCCACGTCCGTGCGCGGCAGCGAAATGGACGACGTCATTTTTGCCGGCTCGGCCGCGCGGCCGGCCCGTAACATGGCGGAGGTAACGCTGACGATCGACAATTCCGACCGCAGCGCCAACCAGCCTTATGCCGACTACGACGTCATCGAGGTCTCCCGGCGCATCGAACGCGAGGCGGGATCGGTCTACCGGATCAACGGCCGCGACGTACGTCAGCGCGACGTGCAGATCTTCTTTGCCGACGCTTCGTCGGGCGCTTCGTCGACGGCTTTCGTCCGCCAGGGCCAAATCAGCATGCTGATCAGCCAGAAGCCGTTAGCCCGACGCGCTATCTTGGAAGAGGCTGCCGGCATCACTGGTCTGCATCAGCGCCGCCATGAGGCCGAACTTCGCCTGCGCGCCGCGGAAAGCAATCTTTCGCGCCTGGATGACGTGATTCGGGAGGTGGAAGGTCAGCTGCAAAGCCTGAAGCGACAGGCCCGCCAAGCATCTCGCTACCGCAATCTTTCCGGTCATATCCGGCGCGCCGAAGCGTTGGCGCACTACCTGCGCTGGACAGCGGCCGAGTTGCGCGCCCGCACGGCGGAGGAAGCCCTCACCGCCGCCGCTAATGTCGTGGCGACATGCACCGAACATGCGGTACAGGCGTCGACCGACCAGGCGGACGCCTCCACGGCACTTCCGCCGTTGCGCCAGATCGAGGCGGAAAAGTCCGCCGCACTGCATCGGCTGGTCGTGGAGCGTGAAGCGCTCGATGCGGAAGAAACTCGCGCTCGCGAACTTGCCCAGTCGCTCCGCCAACGCCTCGCACAAACCGCACAGGACCTCGAACGCGAACGGACATTGGATCGCGACGCCGAAACCGCGCTCGGTACGCTCGCGACTGAAAGCAACGAACTTGAAGCCGCGCAGGAGCGCGCAGGCCTCGAGATCGACGAAGCGCAGCTGCGCGCCGAAGAGCTCAATGAGGCGCTGGCGCTGGCCGAACATTTGCTGGAACGGCTTACCTCGGAACTTGCCGAACACAACGCCCATAAAGACAGTTTGGAGCGTTCGCGCCGCTTGGCTGCCGAGCTAGCCGAAACTAGCAGCCAGCAGCTCGCCGAAGCGGACGCGCGGCTGGCCGCCGCTTTGGAGGGCGCCGCCGCGGCGCCGGACGTGCGTGCCGCCGAAGAGGCGGCTGACGAGGCCCGGCGGCTCGCCGAGACCGCGTCTGCGCTTGCCGCGGAAGCGCGTAACAAGCTCTCCGAGGCCGAACTCGCCGAGTCTTCGGCACGCAGCCCGCTGGAAGACGTGGAGCGTGACGTGCAACGCCTATCGGCAGAAGCCAAGGCGCTCAGCGACTTGCTGCGCCCGGAAGGGCAAAGCTTGTGGCCACCGCTGGTGGATGCCGTCAGCGTACAACCCGGCTATGAGGCAGCGCTTGCCGCCGCCCTGGGCGACGATCTTGAAGCGCCGCTCGACGAAGCGGCTCCACATCACTGGCGCGATCTCGGCGAATTCGACGAAAAGGCGCCCCTACCGGAAGGCGCCAAGGCGCTTGCGGAATTCGTCAAAGGTCCGTCGGCGTTGTCGCGCCGGTTGTCGATGACCGGTGTGGTATTCCCGGATCAAGGCGCCGACCTGCAGAAGAAATTAAGGGCCGGTCAACGCCTGGTGTCGCCGCGTGGCGATCTGTGGCGTTGGGACGGTTATCGCGCGTCGGCCGATGCACCGTCGGCAGCGGCTGTGCGGCTGGCGCAGCACAATCGCCTTGCCGCACTCGAAGAACAGATCGCGGCGGCAAAAGAAGCACGTGCAGCGGCCTTTGCCGCTTATTCCACAGCCAAGGAAGCGGCAAGCACAGCGCGTGATGCCGCCCGCGAGGCGGAGCAGTCCGAACGCCGCCACGAACATGCGATCATTGCCGCTCAGGACGATTCTACAAAAGCGGTACGCGCTGCGGCTGAACGAGCGTCTCGCCTCGCCTCCCTTGAAGCGGAAATCCGTCGTTTGACGCAGACTCGCGACGCAGCGCGGGAATCGGAGCGACAGGCGGCCCAATCGTTCGCGGAACTGGGTGACGGTCAGGCGCTGGCACAAAGCGTTGCCAATGCGCGCGAACAGACCAACGAAGCTCGCGCCGCCAGTTCAAACGCACGCACCACGCTCGAGGGATTGAAGCGCGATGGCGAAGGCCGCGCCCGTCGCCTTGGTGCGATCCTCGAAGAGCGTACGCGCTGGGAGGCTCGTCGCAACGCTGCTGTCGAGCATATCGCCGAACTGGACCGCCGTTCCGGCGAATTGAACGAAGAATTGTCGGTTGCCGAGGCTTTGCCGCAGGCTATCGCAGAAAAACGCGGCACATTGCTTGACGCCATCGGCGTCGCAGAGACGGCGCGTAATCAGGCCGGCGACGCACGCACCGAAGCGGAAGCACGTCTGGCGGAGGCCGACAAAGCCGCAAAGGCTGCGGACCACGCCCTGTCGGCTGCGCGTGAGGAACGTGCGCGCGAAGAAGCGCTGCTGGAGGGGGCACAATCGCGCATTGCCGAGCTTCGCGAACGCATCCGCGACGAACTGGAAACCGCCCCCGACGAGCTTGCGACCTTGGCAGAGATCAAGGATGACGAAGAACTGCCGCCGCTTGAGCAGGCCGAGAAAAAAGTCGAGAAATTGAAGCAGGAGCGCGAGCAGCTTGGCGGTGTCAATCTGCGCGCGGAAGAAGAGGCCAATGAACACGAACAACGCCTCACCACGCTCACAGGCGACCGCGACGATCTGGTCGGCGCCATCGACCGGCTGCGGCGCGGCATTCAGAGCCTGAACCGCGAAGGGCGCGAGCGGCTGCATGCATCGTTCGAGAAA
>JAGWVX010000352.1 GCA_018970685.1 Alphaproteobacteria bacterium
GCGATCGCGACCAAACAAGACGGCAAAAGGGGGCAGGCGTGTTTTGGGCAATCAACGAAGTGAGGGAGAAGCACGTGAAGAATCTCGAAAATAGAAAGAGGACTGTTAACTGTGGGATGCGGGCGGCATTACTTGGTGGCGCTTGCTTGATGGCCCTGCCGGTGACTCCCGCGGTGGCGCAGGACACCGGGGGCGCAATGGAGACCGTCGTCGTGACGGGCATCCGCAGTTCGCTGCAGCGCAGCCTGGACATCAAGCGCGATGCGGCCGGTCTGGTCGACGCGATCACGATGGAGGATATCGGCAAGTTCCCGGATGCGAACCTTGCAGCCGCGCTGATGCGCGTTCCGGGCGTGACCGTCACGCGTGCGGGGGCTCTTGGCGGCACCGTGACCACCGGTCAGCCGACCGAGATTACGGTTCGCGGTTTCGGCCCCTCGTTCAATGAGACGCTGTTCGAGGGCCGCAGGATTCCGTCGGCTACCGGTGGCCGCGCCTTTGACTTCAGCGGCCTTAGCGCCGACATGGTGTCGGAGTTGCAGGTCCTCAAGTCTCCGGACGCCACGCTGTCGGCCGGCGCCATCGGCGCGACGATCAACGTGATCTATCCGAAGCCCTTCGACTACGACGGCCTGAGGGTGGCTGCGGCGGTATCGGGCGGTTATATGCCCGACGACGGCCGGATCACGCCGAACGGCAACTTCCTGATCAGCGACACCTTCGCGAACGGCAAGCTCGGCATCCTTTTCGCCGGCGCCTATTCCTCGCTCGCGACCACACAACAGCAGTTCAGCAATTGGGGTTGGATCGGCCAGATGTGCACGACCTCCGTTACGGGTTGTGTATCGGGAGGCCTGGTGGGCAAGCCGGTCTGGTTCACGCAGGACTACTCCATCGACTACAACCAAATCCGCGAAGAGAAGACGAACGCTCGCATAGCCGTCCAGTTTCAGCCCAACGAAGCGCTGCTTATCACGGTCGACGGCAACTACGCGCGAGACAACGTCCACGAGCAGCAGTGGGCCTACGCGATCTGGAACAACTTCGGCGAGATGACCAACATCACGACGTCGAAGTACGGAACGATCACCGACTTCACCCGTCATGCGCCGACGGACTTCGACGCCAACGAGAACTGGGGCATCCAACAGACCTATGATGTCGGCATCAATATCAAATACAACGTGAACTCGCACTTCTCGTTGATGGGCGACGTCGATCAATCCCTGTCTGTCCTCAATCCGGGCAAGAACCACTTCAGCGCGGCGAACATGGACGTCGGTTATGGCCCGTCGCAAGGGGCGTGCTCGAACATCGTTGGCGCCTCCGATTACAACGCAAATTGCGCGGTGGCCAATTATGCAGGCGGCACCAACGGCATGAACGTCGGCGTCATTCAACCGGGCGATCACAAGATCCCGTATTACACCGGCATCGGCCCGAACGGCGACATTACGCAGTTCCTGAACACCAACATCATGGGTTCGCATGTGATGGTGGTGCAGCAATTCCTGAACCGCAACCTGGTGAACCAGGCGAAGCTGGAAGGCCAATGGTCGGAAGACAATCTGACCGTCAAGTTCGGCGGTCAGTATGTGCAGGACCACTATAAGCTGGACGGCAATGACGACTTCTGGGGCAACCAGTGGCAGATCTACTCCGGTTACGGCCCGGATTCGCAAAACTATTTCAACGGCAATCCGCTCGCACCGGCCGGCGTCCATCTTCCGTCAAGTCTCTTCACCGGCACGATCAACGTCCGCACGATCCCGGGCTGGACGACGGTATCTTCGATCCCGGGGCTTCCGAAGTTCTCTCGCGCGGCTGCTTACGCATATATCGGCGGCCTGGGCACTCCGACGTCGGGCACGCCCGGCGCGGTGGGGTTCATCCCCGGCTTCAACTGGTCGTGCTGCGGGAACGGCAGCGGCGGGACGATCTACAAGAACACGCAACTGGGCAATATGGTCGTTCACGACAACAACTCGTTCCAGCAGGTGTTTGAAGACACGTATTCGTTCTACATGACTGCCTCGACCGGGGCGCATCTCGCCGGCATGCCGCTCAAGATCAACGCCGGCGTCCGTTATGAGTACACCGATGTGACGTCGAGCGGTCTGTTCTCACCCCTCAGTAAGATGGTGATCGACGCTGCGGACCACACCGCTTACGACTTTAGTTACGATCCCTCGACAGTGATCAGGGTTCCCAGCAGCTATCAATATCTGCTGCCGAATCTCGACCTTGTCCTTCAAGCAACGGACGACTTGCAGTTCCGGTTCGACGCATCGCGTACTCTGACCCGTCCGAACCTGGGCAGCATGACGCCGAACACGTCCTATGGCGGGCGCACGGGTTCGCTCACGGCCAACAGCGGCAACCCGACACTGCAACCCTTCCTGTCCGACAACCTCGACGTATCGGCGGAATGGTACTATGCGCCGAACTCGTATCTGTCCGGCGACGTGTTCCTGAAGAACGTCACGAACTTCGTGGTCAACGGGACGACGAGCTTGACCTTCCCGAGCTCCGTCGATGCGAATGTCGTGGTCGATCCGTATACGGGCAAAACGGCGGTGTTCGCTCTGACGTCGCCTTTGAACGGGCCGAAGGCCAATGTCTACGGCATCGAGCTGGCTTGGCAGCACGTGTTCGGCGATTCCGGCTTTGGCTATCAGATCAACGGTACGATCGTGGGGACGAACAAACCGTACGATCCGTACAATCTGACGAGCAGCGCGTTCGCCGTGACCGGTCTGGCGGACTCGGCAAACTTCGTAGCCTTCTACGACAAAGAAGGCTTCGAGTTCCGCGTCGCCGCCAACTGGCGCGACACCTATCTCGACCACTTCGGCCAGAGCCAGAACGGCACGTCCTTTGGCATCGAGCCGACTTACGTCAACACGGCTTGGGCGATCGACCTGAGCACGAGCTACGACATCACGAACAACCTCAACGCCTACTTCGAGGTGAACAACCTCTTGGATCAGGCTTACAGCACTCGTGGTCGATTCCCAGACCAGATTGTGGACGTCGTGTCGTATGGTCGGCGCTTCACGCTTGGTCTTCACTACAAACTTTAGTCCTCCCTGTGTAGTGAATGGGGTCGCCGCAAACGCGGCGGCCCCTTTTTTTGAACGCCATGAATCTGAATCTTATTTACGCCGAGGAGGTTGGTTGACTCCGCTGGGACGCGAAAGCATGGCGCGATATTGGTATGGCGTTTGTCGTTGATGCATCGTCACTCCTCTTTATGCGGATGAAAGTTACTCTTACGTGCAGCAAATATATTTGCCTGTGAGGGTTGAAATACTGGTTTGGCACCCC
>JAGWVX010000353.1 GCA_018970685.1 Alphaproteobacteria bacterium
TTGCCGCAACGGGAGCCCTGGCGCTGTCGTTCGGCGGCAGTTCGACCAAGACATTCACGCCCTCGACAGCGGGTCCCGACACGCTCAACCGCGGCAACGGCGCCGAGCCGGACACGCTCGACCCGAACAAGATCCAGGACAATTGGGAAAACAACATCGCCGGCGACATGTTCATGGGCCTGATGACGGAGGATGCCGCGTCCACGCCGATTCCGGGCGCCGCGGAGAGCTATTCGGTCAGCCCGGACGGTCTGGTCTACACGTTCAAGATTCGCGATCATAAATGGTCCGACGGCACGGCGGTCACCGCGCACGACTTCGTCTATTCGCTGCGGCGCATGGCCGATCCGAGAACCGCGGCGCAATACGTCCCCATTCTTTATCCGATCCGCAACATGCAACAGGCTGCGGAAGGCAAGGTCCCGCCCCATCAAATCGGCGCGCGCGCCGTCGACGACCGGACGCTGGAGCTGAGCTTCATCTTCGAAGTGCCCTATCTGATGCAACTGGCGACGCACGAAACGATGATGCCGATTCCCGCCCATGTCGTGGAGAAGTACGGCGATGCCTGGATACAGCCAGGCAACATCGTCACCAACGGGCCCTATGTCCTGAAAGAATGGGTTTCCAACGATCATATTCGCCTGGTCAAGAACCCGCACTTCTACGCCGCCGATACGGTCGCCATTCAGAACGTCTACTACTATCCGACGCAGGATCAGTCGGCGGCGATCAAGCGCTTCCGCGGCGGCCAGTTCGATCTCCTGACGGATTCGATCCCGCCGCAGCAGATCGGCTGGATGAAACGCATTATGCCGCGCGAGTTGCGCCTGTCGCCATTCTTGATGACGCAATACGTGCAGTTCAATTTCAAGCAGAAGCCGTTCGACGATTTGCGCGTGCGCCGCGCCCTGTCGCTGGCCATCGATCGCGAAATCATCTGCGACAAGGTGATGCGCGGCGGCGAAACGCCAGCTTATTCGTTCGTCCCGCCTTATCTGCCCGGTTATTCCAAAGGGCCGCACCTGCGCTTCAAGTCGATGCCCGCGGACGAGCGCGTCGCCAAAGCCAAGTGGCTGCTGCAGGAAGCCGGCTACGGCCGCGGCAATCCGCTCAGCTTCGACTTCAACACCATGAATACGACGGAAGCCAAAATCGTCGCCTTGGCGTTCCAGGAAATGTGGCGCGAGATCGGCTGCAAGATGCGGATCGTGCCGTCGGACAGTCAGCTGCAATACGACCTCATGCGCAAAAAGGAATTCTCCGTCGCCTGGGCCGGGTGGATCGCCGACTACTGCGACGCCAAGGATTATCTGTTTCTCTTCCAGAGTTCGACCGGCGACATGAACAACGGCTCCTATTCAAACCCGCGGTTCGACGCACTGGTCGAAAAGTCGGACTACATCAAAGATCCGGCCGCGCGCACGGCCCTCCTGACACAGGCGGAACAGATTCTGCTCGACGATGTTGCGATCACGCCCGTCTTCTTCGGCGTGACGCGCAATCTGGTCTCGCTGCAGGTGAGGGGCTGGGTGGACAACCCCATCAATTACCACCGCTCGCGCTGGCTCTCGCTCGACCGGAATGCCGTCAACGTATGATAGCGTGCGGTCCGATGGAATCGGGCCCGGTCAGAACAGTTCTCGCGGCGGCGGCCGTCTTTCTGGTCGGCTGTTCGCCGCCCAAAGACGCCGGGCCGGTTCTCAACCGCGGCAACGGCCCCGACATTACGAGCCTCGATCCCGCCTATATTCGGGGCAATTGGGAAGCCTGGGTCGTCGGCGACCTGATCGTCGGCCTGACGACCGACGGCCCGCGCGGAGAACCGATCCCCGGCATCGCAACCCATTGGGAGACATCGCGCGACGGACTGGTCTGGACTTTCCACCTGCGCAAGGCGTTGTGGTCGGACGGCATGCCCGTCACGGCGGAGGATTTCGTCACGGCCTGGCGGCGCCTGCTCGATCCGAAAACCGCCGCGCCCTATGCTTACAATCTTTGGGTGGTGAAGAACGCGCAGGCGATCAGCAGCGGCAAGCTACCGCCGTCGGCGCTCGGCGTTCGCGCCGTCGACGACAAGACGCTGACGGTTACGCTTGCGCATCCGGTCACCTATCTGCCGCAGCTGATGGATCATCAGGTGGCCTGGCCGATCCCGCGGCACATCTATCTGAAACTCGGCCAGGCATGGTCCAGGCCGAAGCACTATATCGGCGACGGCCCCTACAAGCTCAAGGCGTGGGTACCCGGCGACCGCGTCACCCTGGTGAAGAACCCGCTGTTTTACGACGCCCGTCACGTGCGCATCCAAACCGTCAACTATTATCAGACCGACAATTCCGAAGCGGCTTTGCGCGAATTTCGCGTCGGACAGCTTGATACGCTCGATCCCTTTCCCAACGCCCAGATCGGCTGGATGCGAAAACACATCCCGCAGGCGCTAAAGATCGCGCCTTATCTCGGCCTTTCCTATTATGCGATGAATTTCACCCGCAAGCCGTTCCAGGATATCCGTCTGCGCGAAGCGATCAACCTCGCCTTCGACCGCGAAGTCCTCACCGGCAAAATCCACCGCATCGGCGAGACGCCCGCGTATCGCATCGTGCCGCCGGGCGTCGCCGATTACCCCGGCACTGCGGCGCTGTGGTTCGAGAGCCTTCCCTTCGCGCAGCGCCTCGCCAAGGCGCAGGACTTGATGCGAGCGATGGGCTACGGCCCCGGCCGCCATCTGCGCCTCGGCTTTTTGACATCGACCAATCCCGATGCGATCCGCAACGCCGTGGCCTTTCAGGCGATGATGGCGAAGATCGGCATCGACATCAGCATCGTCTCCGTCGAAGGACAGGTTTTCCAGCAAATGGTGCAGAAACACGAATTCGACATCGCCGCACCGAGCTGGATCGCCGACTTCAACGACGCCAGCAATTTCCTCGATCTGCTGCGGTCCGGCAGCGGCGAGAATTACGGCGCCTACAGCAATCCGAAATACGACGCCCTACTCGACGAAGCCGAAGCCATGACCGACGCCGCGGCGCGCGGCAAAAAGATGCAGGAAGCCGAACAACTGGCGCTCTCCGATTACGTTTGGGTGCCCGCTTATTTCATGGTCACGCGCGATCTGGTGCAGCCTTATGTAAAGGGCTGGCTCCCCAATGTGCGGGACGTCAACCAGACCCGCTGGCTGCGGATCGACAAACGTTGAGCCTCTTGCCAAGCACAACGCTTAGCGGCAATTTCCAGGCGCGTGACCCCGTAGCTCAGCAGGATAGAGCGGCGGTTTCCTAAACCGTAGGCCGGGTGTTCGAGTCACCCCGGGGTCGCCA
>JAGWVX010000354.1 GCA_018970685.1 Alphaproteobacteria bacterium
GGTTACGGCAGGCCCTCTGGCGCGCCATAGCCCTGCGGATCCTGATGGATGATCACCTCGGCTTTGGGAAAAGCCTGCAGCACCGCCGCCTCGACTTCGTCGCTGACCGCGTGGGAACGCAAGAGGCTGATCGCCGGATCGAGCTCGATGTGCAGCTGGATAAAAGCGGTGGTCCCGGCGGCGCGGGTACGCAGGTCGTGCACATTGCGCACATCGGGATGGCGCATGACGATGTTTTCGATGCGCGCGCGCTCGGCATCGGGCAGCTCCCGATCCATCAGCTGGTCGTAGCTCTGGCGGAACACCTGCCACACGCCCACAGCCAGCACGCCCGCTACCAGCAGGCCGACCGCCGGGTCGGCGACGGTGATGCCGAATTTCGACGCCAGCACGATGCCCAGCGCCACGCCGGCATTGACCAGAATGTCGCTGACGTAATGCATGCGGTCGGCGCCGATGGCGATCGAGCCGGTGCGCCGCACGGTGATCTGCTGGGCGGCGACCAGCACGATGGTGACCACGATCGATACGCCCATAACCAGCAGGCCCGCGTCGCCGCGATGGATGATATGCGGCTCGATGATGCGGCGGACGGATTCGATCACCAGGAACACCGACGAACCGCCGATGAAGGCGCTCTGCGCCAGTCCCGCCAGCGGCTCGGCTTTGCCGTGTCCGAAGCGGTGCTCGGCATCGGCGGGAGTCAAAGCATGGCGGATCGCCAGAAGGTTCACGAAGGAGGCGATGACGTCGAGTGCGGAATCTGCAAGCGAGGCCATCATCGCGATGGATCCCGTCAGCACGAACGCCACTGTCTTCAGCAGCACCAGGAAGGACGCGGTGCCGACCGCGGCAAACGCCACGCGGCGCATCAGGACGCTGTTCGCATCGGTGTGGTCAACTGTCGTCTGGGCAACACTCATGGAAAGAGCCGCTCCGTACGCCAAGGTTCGTCTAAGGCGTTACGACGATACACCAGCCTGTCATGCAGACGGAACGGCCGATCGCGCCAGAATTCGATCTCCAGCGGCGCCACACGATAACCGGACCAGTGCGGCGGGCGCGGCACCTTGGTGAGAGCGAATTTCATTGCGAACTTCGCGATCTCCTTTTCGAACACCCAGCGACCGATCATGGGTCGCG
The DNA here is from genome assembly GCA_018970685.1 of Alphaproteobacteria bacterium. Lineage (GTDB taxonomy): Bacteria > Pseudomonadota > Alphaproteobacteria > Micropepsales > Micropepsaceae > Rhizomicrobium. The sequence continues at coordinate 1,144 of JAGWVX010000354.1, forward strand.
ATTGCGCCGACGCCCAGGCGCCGATCTGGCTGTCCTTGGCGCGGGATGCGAAATAGGCGTCGGCCTCTTTCGGGTCGACCGGCGTCGCCGGTCCGCGTACCCTCACCTGCCGCCGCTGGGTCTTCCAATGGAAATTGAGCGCGACATGCGGATTGCCAGCCAGCTCGCGCCCCTTGGCGCTCTCGGTGTTGGTGTAGAAAACGAACCCCCGATCATCGACCCCCTTCAGCAGCACCATGCGCAGATTGGGTCGGCCGTCGGCGTCCACAGTCGCCACCGCCATGGCATTGGGGTCGTTCGGTTCGGATTTCTCGGCCGCCGCCATCCACTCGGCAAAAAGCTCGAAAGGATCCTGGGCGGCCTCGATACCCCCGCTGTCGACTGATCCGCCGGTTTCGCTCATGATACCTCGCATATCACCTTCATTTTGCGCGCGGAAGCATTGGCCCGGTAACCCAACAAAATGCAATCTAAGGCTCTGCGAAATTTGATCGTTTTGTGCGTTTGCGCCGCATTTGCAACTGCATGCGCGAGTGCGCCCGAAGACAATGGGGCGGCACTGAAACAGACTTTCGACAAGGGGCTGAAATACTACGACGACGGTCAGTACGGAGATGCCTATAAAACCTGGAAGTCCATCGACGAATTGGATCTCGCCGCGATGCGCAACGTCGCAATCATGCTGCGCGAAGGTAAAGGCGTGACGAAAGACCCTAAAGCCGCCGAAGCTATGATGCAGCGCGCCGCCGAAGCGGGACTATTCACGGCACAAGCTGATCTGGGCGACATGTTGCTCAGAGGCGAAGCTGGACCACCTGATCCCAGCGCTGCCGCGCCCTGGCTGATGCTAGCAGCCCAGGCCGGGCATCCGATGGCACAATACGAGCTCGGCCAGCTCTACGAGCAGGGAATAGCCGTCAAGAAAGACCTCGAAATAGCGCGGAAGCTCTACAAAGCCGCGCTGGCGGGCGGCATTACGGACGCCGCCGCACGCCTCAAAGCCCTTCCCCCACAGCCGCTGCCAATGGAGCCGCCGCCGTTGAGGCTTAACGGGAACGGAAGTTAACACCTATATAGTGTCTGCCGTCACCCGACTCGGGCGGCAGGAGAAGGTATGCGAGACCCCTACGAAGTGCTCGGCGTCCAGAAAGGCGCCAGCGAAGCGGAAATCAAGAAGGCGTTCCGGACACTCGCCAAGAAACACCACCCGGATACCAAGGGCGGCGATACGGCGGCGCAGAAGCGCTTTCAGGAAATCAGCGCCGCCTATGACATCCTGGGCGACAAGGAGAAGCGCGCCAAGTTCGATGCCGGCCATATCGACGCCGGTGGCAACCCGAAGGGCTTCGATCCCGGTGCTCACGGCTTTCAGGGTAGCCCGTTCGGCCATGGCACGGGACCGGGCGATTTCCATTTCACCTGGACCAATCAGGGTCACGGGCATCCGGGGGAAACCGCTGAAGGTTTCCGCCCGGAGGATTTATTCGCGGACCTTCTCGGCGGGCTTGGCGGGCGCGGTCGCGGGCGGGCCCAGCCGCGCGCCGGTCAAGACTTTACCGTATCGACTATGGTCAGCTTCGAGGAGGCCGCACATGGCGGCACCCGCCGCGTTATGTTGCCGAACGGCGAGCAGATCGACGTCAAGATTCCAGCGGGGCTGAAGGACGGTCAGCAGATCCGGCTGAAAGGCCGTGGCGGCGCCGGCAGCAGCGGCGGACCGCCCGGTGATGTGATGATCCAGGTATCGGTGGCGCCACATCCTTATTTCACGCGCGACGGACGCGATTTGAAGGTAGACTTGCCAGTCACGCTGAAGGAGGCCGTGCTAGGAGCCAAGGTACCGGTTCAAACCTTAACCGGAACCGTGTCATTGAGTGTTCCGGCCAATTCCAATTCGGGCACGGTGCTGAGACTTAAGGGTAAAGGGCTTCCGAGCCACGGCAATGAACCGCCAGGCGACCTTTACGCGCGGGTGATTGTGACACTGCCCGACGGACCGGATGCTGACCTGAAAAAATTCGCGGAAGGTTGGAAGGCGAACTACGATCCTCGGGTGAAGCTGCGTTAACCGCTCACGCGTCCGTATAGTCCTTGAACTAACGAATTGCGGGTCTAGGTTTTTTCGTCGCGCCCCTACTGCGCAACTAACACACATAACCCACAGAGCAGAAAT
>JAGWVX010000355.1 GCA_018970685.1 Alphaproteobacteria bacterium
GTCGATCTCGCCGAGCCAGCCGAAGGAATCGAGCAGGTTGAAGGCGCGGAAGTCCACCATGCGGCGCAGATTTTCCGAGATGCGCCAGCTGTTGCCCTCCTGGGTGAAATTGCCGACCAAACGGCGGATCGGAAGTCCGCGCTGCACTTCGAACTGCGAATAGAGGCCGTCCTGCGCCCGCGCGATCATCTCGGAACTGAGATCCGTGGCGATGACGTCGATGGTCCAACCCAAAGCGGCGAGCTTGGAGTCGTTCAGGATCATGGCGATCGAGTAGGGTTCCTGTCCCGCCGCGCAGGCCGTGCACCAAATGCGCAGCCGCTTGCTGCGGGCTCGCGCAACCAAGAGGTCTGGAAGCACGATGTCGCGGAATTCCTCGAAGGTCTTACGGTCACGGAAGAAGGCGGAGTCGTTGACCGTCATAGCCTCGATCACCGCCGACACCAGCGCCTCGTGGCCGTGCCGCAGTTCGTGCAGCAGGGAGCACAGATCCTTGAAACCGAAGCGGCGCATGACCGGCGCCAGCCGGCTTGCCACCAAATGGCTCTTCTTTTCGGTCAGCGACAAGCCAGACCGCTTACGCAGCACTTCCGCGAGATAAGCGAAGTCCTTCTGATTCATAGGCCCTTCACAAGCCCCACTTCTGAGAGCTTCGCTTCAAGAATGCTGCGGTCGAACGGCTTCATGATGTATTCGTCGGCGCCGGCGCTGAGCGCTTCGGTGATGTGCGCGACATCGTTTTCCGTGGTGCAGAAGACGACCACCGGATTGCGCCCCTGCCGTTCCCCGCGGAGCGCGCGCAGGAAAGCGATGCCGTTCATGTTCGGCATGTGCCAGTCGAGCAGGATCACGTCGGGCATGCGCCGTCGACAGGCCTGCAACGCGGCCTCGCCGTCTTCGGCTTCCTCGGTCGCGAAGGACAACTCCTCCAGGATGCGACACGCGACTTTGCGGATGACGCGGCTATCGTCGACGACGAGACAATGCTTCATGAGCGAACCCCGGCTGCAAGGGTCGAATCCCGAAATTTCCGCGCAAGCGTATGCGAAGGAAGTAAATGTCCACTTTACGTTGTGGCAGGGTAATTAACCGGCCACCAGTTCGACCTGGCCCTCGCGGGCCGTCATCGTCAGCCCGGCATTCAGTCCCTTGGCCAGCTTGTAGGTCAGAAAGGGCTGCACGCCGCGGGCGTCGTAGGACGGCTCGGACGCCTCGCCGCGCAGCGCTTTTTCGATGCCCTCAACGACTCGCGCGTTCTGGCCAACGGCGACGATCTTGAAACCGTACACCGCGGGATCCTGGCTGGTCTCGATCCGCAGCGTGCCGCCGCGCGGCAGGCAATCGGCCGCGATCACCGCCGCGTTCATCACCAGTTTCGCCCAATCTTTCGGCCAATTCGCGTGGGGGGCCTCCCAATGCAGCGTTACTTTGCCGCCGCTCAACAGGCCGGAAATCAGCCGCCCCACCTCGCCGAGATCCAGTTCCGCACCGGCGGAACCGGCTGCGCCGAAGGCGATCCGCAGAAACTGCAGCCGCGCCAGAGCCTGCGACGCGCTGGACGTCACGATCTTGAGCGCGTCGGCGCGCATCGTCGCGTCGCGCTCGTCTTCCAGAACCTCCAGCCCGTTGACCACGGCGCCCAACGGCCCCACAAGATCATGGCAGACGCGGCTTACCAGGAAGGCGGCGAATTCGAGCTCGGTCATGGATCGGCGGGTCTTTCAGGTTATGGTTGGCTAATGGTTATCGTCTCCCCTGCCTCTTAAGGAATGCTTAAGATGGGTTCAATGCCGACCCCCGGCCAATGGGTGAGCCTCCCCGGCGCGCCGGATTGGGGAGTGGGACAAGTACAGTCTGTTGTAGGAAACCGGGCAACGGTCAATTTCGAACATGCAGGGAAACGCGTGATCCACACCGATGTCGCGACGCTGGAGCCGGCGCACCTGCCGGACGAACGGCCATGAACGAGACGATCCACGCGCATGCCGCCTCGCCCATGCTGCGCGCCCTGGCGATGATCGCCTATGACGCCGGCGCCATTATCCTCGAATACTACGCCCAGGAAATCACGACGCAGCATAAGATAGATCATTCGCCGGTGACCGACGCCGACGTAGCGGCCGAGCGCTTCATCCTGAAGCGGCTGGCGCAGCTGGCGCCCGGCGTGCCCATCGTCGCCGAGGAGGAAGTCGCAGCCGGGCGCATCCCGAAGATCGGCCACCGCTTCTTCCTGGTCGATCCCCTCGACGGCACCAAGGAATTCATCCGCCGCAACGGCGAGTTCACGATCAACATCGCCGAGATCGTCGAAGGCAAGCCGGTGCGCGGCGTCGTCTACGCACCGGCAAAGGACCGGCTGTTCTTCGGCGAGGCGCTCGTCGGCGCCTATGAGGCTTTCGCCCCGCCGGGCGGCGCGCCCGACTTCGCCGAAGCGCGGCAGATCCACGCGCGGGCGCCGGAAGCCGACGGACTGACCGCGGCCGTCAGCCGCTCGCACAACGACAAGAAGACCGGCGAGTACCTGGCCAAATACAATGTGAAGAACTTCGTGGTGGCGGGATCGTCTCTGAAGTTCTGCTTGGTGGCGGCGGGCGAAGCCGACATCTACCCGCGGCACGGACGGACCATGGAATGGGACACGGCGGCAGGCCACGCGGTGCTCGCCGCCGCGGGCGGCAGCCTGTCGACGCCGGAAGGGCGGCCGTTCCATTACGGCAAGCCGGAGTTCGTGAACCCGCATTTCGTGGCGCGGGGGCTGGACGGGGCGAAGGCCTGAGCGACGGCGGAAATTGCACCAAGGACGGGTTCCGCTAAGCGATCGCATTCGCTCACGTTCGCGGCTGAGGTTGTTTTTCAATTTCTGCGTACCCCTTCCCCTGTGCTTGCGCTCCGCCTCGGCAATATCGTTGCTTTCGAAAAATCGTGAGGGGGGGACTACCCGCTTTCTCGAATTTCGAAATCGAATCGTTCTATTCGTCCATAATACATTGTTCCAGCAGTATAAAATCGCTGTTAAATCCCTCATTATTCCGCATCCAATGCACACCCTCCGAAGGTTCGAACAAAGACGCACGCCCATTCCAGACATGTCGCCCTATAAACAGATGTAGGAGTGAATTCACACACGACAAGAGGGTGCGACGAAATGTGCTCGCGGCTTACGGGTGCGTCTGCGTAGCGGATTAGAGTCGTTTGCGTTCGGATGTAATCAACGAACGCGTTGTCATCCCGGCCAAGCCGCCGAAGCGCGCAGCGCGAAGGAGGGCGCAGAGCCGGGACCTACGCCGACGCCTCTCGGT
>JAGWVX010000356.1 GCA_018970685.1 Alphaproteobacteria bacterium
CCAGGCGGGCAGGATGATGCGCCCGCGCCGCTCCAGCCCGCGCGCCGCCGCGTCGATGCGCGCCCGCTGATAAGGTTCGAGTTCCGATGCCTTGTCGTTCAACTGCGTTCGCAGCGTCTTTGCCAGACGCATCAACGGCGCGGCCAGCCGCTTCAGGCCGATGCCCAGATGCCGCGCCGCCTCGATCGCTTCGTCGCCCAACGGCTGGGTTTCCGCTTCCAGCGAGTAGAACGCGTCCTTGTCTTCGCTGCGCGCCCGCACATGGCCGTAGATCGCCGCGAGGAAGGTTTCGCCGGGACCGCGCGGCGCGCTCAAACGCGACATCCAGCCGTCGCCCGCCAGCAAGCTGGCCGCGGAGACCGCCTCATCCAACGCTTCGCGTGCTTTTTCGTTGTCCGCGACCAAATCTTTCAACCGCTCTTCGAGACCGCGCATGCGGCTGCGCGCGCGTCCCTCCGGTCCGCGCACCCAGCGGCGCAGTTCCGCCATCTCCGCGCCGCTGAGCAGGGCCGCGAAGCCGCTGTCTGCGGCGTCGAACAGATGATGGCCTTCGTCGAAGACGTAACGGGTGCGCCGTTCGGGCTGGGTGTCGGTGGTTTCGTCGACGCTCAGCCAATCCTGCGCCGCCTGTGCGATGACCAGGGCGTGATTGGCGACGACGATAGGCGCATTGCGCGCGCGCCGCACCACGCGTTCGATGAAACAGACGCGGTAATGCGGGCAGGCGGCATAGATGCATTCGCCGCGCCGGTCGGTGATCTCGCGCAACGCAAATGTGGCGGCCAGGAAGGCTGGAAAGCCCGCGCCCGACATGTCGCCGTCCGGGGTCGCCGCGATCCAGCGCGCCACCAGCGCCAGCGCCACGCTGCGCTGTCCCGGCGCCAGGGCCGTGCGCTTCACCGCTTCTTCGAAATTCAACAGGCAGAGATAATTCTCGCGGCCTTTGCGCACCACCGCCTTGTCCTCGCGCTCGGCGGGATCGGGATAGAGCCGCGCGATCTCCTGCACGATCTGGCGCTGCAGGTTGCGGGTGTAGGTCGATATCCAAAGCCCCGGACCGTTCTTCTCCGCCCACAGACTGGCGGGCGCGAGATAGCCCAGGGTCTTGCCGATACCGGTGCCGGCCTCCACCAGCGCGATGCGCGGCGTGCCGACGTGTTCGCGCGGCGCGAAGGCATAGCTCGCCGCGTCGGCGTAGGCGCGCTGCTCGGGCCGTGTCTCGCCGCCGCTGCCCACCAGCTGCGTCAGTCGCGCGCGCGCTTCCTCGGCGGCGACGGGATGCGACGACGGCTTGCCGGGCGGTGCCTCGTCTTCCCATTCGCGCAGCGTGCGCCAAGCATCGAAACCGGCGAGCGGCGACGCTTTGTGCTCGGCTTCGCCGATGCGTTGCAGGATCGCGGCCGCCCAGCGCCAACCCGCCGTTGCCAGTGTCTGCACCAGCGGACGCAGCTTCGCACGATCCGCCTCGTTCCGGCCGGCGACCTCGTTCAACAGCGTCAGTGCCGACTGCCGCAGCGACCGCGCCGCGTCCTCGGCGTTGTCCATGGCGGCGTCGCCCAGGACGCGCGCGATCCCCGGCGCGCTCGGCACGCAAGGCACGCCCGGCCGTACGAAAGCGAACAGTTCCAAGACGTCGTAGAGCGGCTTGGCCGGCGGCGTTTTCAATCGCCCGGCCACGAAAGCGGCATGCGCCACCAGGACCTCGCCGGAGCGAAAGATCTTCCGCGCTTCTTCGGCGCCCGCCCGCCGGCAGACGCCGGCTTCGCACACGACGGCGCCGTGACCGGCCGGCGCCAGGGCGGGGAGGGCATCGGGAAAAGACGTGATTCTTTCGCTCGGCATGATCGGCAATCATGCGCGGTCTCGGGATGCAAAAGAAGGTCTCTAGGCGACCAGGTCCGGATAAAGGTTGCCCAGCGCCTTTCGTACGCGTTCGTGTTCCAGCACGATCGTCTGCGCGTCGTTGCGCAGGACATGCGCGCTGGCGCCTTCGCGCGCGGCGGCGGCGAAGCCTCGTGCCGCCGCGGTCATGGCGAGCAGACCGAGCCCGCTGGCGCTGCCGGCGATGTCCTGAGCCAGACGGGCGGCTTGCTGCCAGTTGGCGTCGTCGCTGGCGATAGCCAGCGCTCCGCAAAGTTGCTCGGTGGTCTCGATATAGGATTTGAGAATTTCGACCAGCGTCGCTACGCCCACCGATTTTTCAAGCGCCGAAAAGGCGGCGGCGTCGATCGCCGCGACGGCGCCTTCGCCGGAAGGCGAGGCGCGCGAGGACTTTCTGTTGGCGCAGACCTCGGCAAGGGCCTCGTAGAGCTGGCGGGGGTCCGTCGGCCAGCGCAACATGGCGCCGGCGCAAACCGGCGCGCGTTCGCCCGGCATCAGCAAGGCCACGATCGGCGCCTTTACGCCGGGCGAAGCCGCAAGCATATCGGTGGCTTTGGCGGCCGCGACAATCGCGTCGAACTCTTCGCGGCCGGCCCGGGCAGTCGCCTCTACCGCGCTTTGCGCGAAGGCGATCTTGTTGCCGAAGGGCTCAAGGGCATGCGTCAGCCATTTGTCGGTATCGAGCCGTCCCGTGAAGACTAGGAGGTTGAGCCCCGACGGCGCGGGGGCGGCGTCCCGATCGCCCTCCGGATAGTGGCTCTGCTCGGCGTCGCGGACGGCGGGCAGCGTGAACCAGAAATTCGCGCCCTGGCCCGGCTCGCTCTCGAATCCGGTTTCGCCGCCGGCCGTATCGACGATGCGCTTGACGACCGCGAGGCCGAGCCCTGCGCCCTGCTCCTGGCGCGCATAGGAGGTGTCGCCGGGCGAGAACGGCTTGAACAGCCGCGAGACGACTTCCTGCGGAACGCCGAGTCCGGTGTCGATCACGGCGAAGCGCACGAATTCGCGATCGTCGCAGGTGATCGCCTCGGCGTGGATTTCGACCCCTCCGGTCTCGGTGAATTTGAGGCCGTTGTCGGCGAGTTTCAGCAGGGCTTGGCGGACGCGGCGCGGATCGGCGGCCACGTGCGGAAGATTGGCTCCGGTGGTCACCGAAAGACGCAGGCTCTTTTCCCAGGCGCGCGGCTGCAGCAGGCGCGCGACGGCGCGTGCGGCCTGTACGGGGTCGCATTCCTTGTCCGACAGGGCGCCGTTATGGTCCTGCGTCAGGGCGATGACGTCGTCGAGCAGGGTTTGCAGGCCGCGGCCGGCTTCCACCAGCACCTTCACGTGATCGCTGTGCGGCCGGCCGAGATCGGCGCGGTCGAGAAGCTGCGCCATGCCGAGCAAGGCGTTGAGCGGCGTGCGCA
>JAGWVX010000357.1 GCA_018970685.1 Alphaproteobacteria bacterium
GCAGAGTAGGCAAATCGGTGGCAGACACCTCTTTCGTCGGTGAGTCCGCCGCAACGCTGGCCGCGATTCTCGCGCGCCTGAAGGCGGACGAAGGTGCGCGCAAACGCACATGGTGGCGCGGCGCCGCGATCATCGCCGTGATCGTGCTGCATGTTGCGTTTTTCTATGTGCTGGTCCTGTCCGAATGGCATCCCAGCCTACAGGCGATGCGCGCAGAAGAGGCGCCGATCCTCTGGCTGCTTTTGCCGAGGGCCCCTGGAGCTCCTCAGATCACGCAGGAACGCAAGCGGGAACAACCGTCAAGCGACATTTACAAATTCTATACGCTACCCATTACGCCCCCACCACCGGCGCCCAATGCCATCAATCCGGCGCTGGCGCTGGGCCAGGCATTGGCCTGCGGTGCGAGCAGCTTCGAATATCTCACGCCGGAAGGCCGCGCCCAGTGTAAGCGCGTGCCTTGGCACTTCAGCTTCGATAAGGACGGCACAATCGTTCTGGATGCCGTACCTCGGCAAGTTGTGCAGGAGAAACCTAGAAACTCCGATATCATGGCGCACGAGCGGAACACGGCGCCCGATTGTCCTAAATATGTGGATCCCAACGCACCATGTCTCTCAGCCATAACGGGCCTCAAACCATGAGCCAGCCGTTTCGCCGTTCCGAGCCGGCGGGCTTTGACGCGGCCTCCGCGGGACGGCATTGTCCACCCTCCATGGATAGGCCGGGCGAGGGGAGTGGCGTGGATTTCGAGGCGGCGCACTTGATTGTGCGTCTCGGCGCTATTGCCGCCAATTATAAGACGGTCCAACGGCTTGCCGGTCCGGCAGTGGTGGCCGCCGTGGTGAAGGCGGATGCCTATGGCACCGGCATGGCGCGTGTTGCCCCGGTGTTTGTTCAAACCGGCTGCGACACGTTCTTCGTTGCCCGGCTTGAGGAGGGCCTCGCTCTGCGACCTCTGGCGCCGGAAGCACGGATTTTCGTCCTCGATGGAGCACAACCCGATGCGGTGCCCGCACTTATCTCCCACCGTTTGACTCCGGTTTTGAACTCCATCGCGGAGATCGCCGGTTGGGCCGCGGCCGCGCGCGCCACCAAGACCCGCCTCGATGCCGGCATTAACATCGACACCGGCATGAACCGTCTTGGGCTGCCGGCATCGGAGCTGGCGACGCTCTCCGGCGAGCACGTCAAACGGCTGGAAGGTCTCCATATCGTTCTGCTGATGAGTCATCTGGCGTGCGCGGAAGACGCCGAAATGAAGCTGAATCGCCTTCAGCTCGACCGTTTCAAAACGGCGTTGTCGATGCTGCCGCCGGCACCAGCCAGTCTGGCGGCGACCGGCGGCATCATGCTTGGCAAGGACTATCTGTTCGACTTGGTGCGTTCGGGGCTCGGTCTTTACGGCGGCAACCCGCATCCGGCGAACCCTAATCCCTTTGCCGTCGCGGTTCGCGCCACTGCGCGAGTCCTCCAACTGCGCCGCGTTGACAAGGGAGAGACCGTTGGTTACGGAGCGACGTTCCGGACAAAACGGCCGTCGGTACTCGCCACGGCTGCCTTGGGGTATGCGGACGGACTGATGCGCGCCATTTCCAATCATGGAACAGCAGCCATTGGCGGCGTCCGCGTACCGGTCGTCGGCCGCGTCTCCATGGATCTTGTGACGCTGGACGTGACGGACGTGACGGGCCCGCTCTCCACCGGCATGGACGTGGAGTTCATCGGCGATACCGTCACGCTCGAGGACGTTGCCGCTGCTGCGAATACCATCTCCTATGAACTCCTCACTTCGCTTTCGCACCGCGCGACGCGCCGCTACGAGGACGCGCCATGAACATTTTCCGTGCCGTGGGACGGGTGACGCTCGCCTTCTTGCGTGAGATCGGTCGGCTTGCGGTCTTCACGGCCGACGCCGTATCGAGCATCGTGCGTCCACCGATCTATTGGATGTTGCTGCTCAAGCAAATCATGCGGATCGGCTATTTCTCGCTGCCGGTCGTCGGATTGACGGCGTTCTTCACCGGCGGCGCCTTGGCTCTGCAGATCTATATCGGCGGCAACCGCTACGGCGCCGAATCCTTCGTGCCGCAGATCGTCGTGCTCGGCATCACGCGCGAATTGGGCCCGGTGATCGCGGGCTTGATGGTCGCCGGGCGCGTGGCTGCGGCCATCGCCGCAGAACTCGGCACCATGCGAGTGACCGAACAGATCGACGCCCTGACGACGCTCTCGACGAACCCGATCAAGTATCTCGTGGTGCCGCGGCTTTTGGCGGCCGTCATTTCCATGCCGTTCCTGGTCGCCATCGGCGACTCGATCGGGGTGTTCGGCGGTTACGTCGTGGCGACGCAGAGCCTGGGGTTCACCGGGTCGATCTATCTCAAGAACACCATAGATTTCATGACCTTCCACGACGTGATGTCGGGCATCTACAAGGCGGTAGTCTTCGGCTTCATCATCGCCTTGATGGGTTGCTATAACGGCTTCCACTCCAAGGGCGGCGCGCAGGGGGTCGGCACGGCGACGACCAACGCGGTGGTGTCCGCCTCGATCCTCATCCTTGCCGCCAACTACATTTTGACCAACCTCTTGTTCTCGAAGTGATCCGATGGCGCGCATAGCAAACACGCCAAAAGTGGAATTGAGAGGCGTCAAAAAGCGCTTCGGCCAGAAGGTCGTCCTCGACGGCCTCGATCTCACGATCGAGGCGGGGCAGTCGCTGGTGGTGATCGGCGGCTCAGGAACCGGCAAGTCGGTCATGATCAAATGCGTGCTCGGCATTCTGCGCCCGGACGCGGGCACGATCCTCGTTGACGGCAAAGACGTGACCAGGCTGCACGGCCGCAACCGCGACGCCATGCTGCGAAAGTTCGGTATGCTGTTCCAGGGCGCGGCTCTGTTCGACAGCATGTCGGTCTGGGAGAACGTCGCTTTCGGTCTTATCCAGGGACGCGGCATGCGCCGCCGCAAGGCCAAGGACATCGCCATCGAGAAGTTGGCGAAGGTCGGCTTGGGCCCGGAGGTCGGCCAGCTGTCGCCGGCGGAACTTTCCGGCGGCATGCAGAAGCGCGTCGGCCTGGCGCGCGCCATCGCCGCCGATCCGGAGATCATCTTCTTCGACGAGCCGACCACAGGCCTCGATCCGATCATGGCGGACGTCATCAACAACCTCATCGTCGATACGGTGAAGGGCACGGGGACGACGGCGCTTTCGATCACCCACGACATGGTAAGCGCGCGCAAGATCGCCGACCGCATCGCCATGCTCTACAAGGGCAAGATC
>JAGWVX010000358.1 GCA_018970685.1 Alphaproteobacteria bacterium
TTCGCCTCCATGCTGATGGCGGGCATCGACGGCATCGAGAACAAGATCCACCCCGGCGATCCGATGGACAAGGACCTCTATCACCTGCCGCCGGAAGAGCTGAAGGAAATCCCCACCGTGTGCGGCTCGCTCCGCCAAGCGCTGGAATGCCTCGACGCCGACCGCGCCTTCCTCAAGAAGGGCGGCGTGTTCAACGACGACTTCATCGACGCCTATATCGAACTGAAAATGGGCGAGGTCTACGCCTTCGAACACACCCCGCACCCGGTCGAGTTCAAGATGTACTATTCCGTCTGACCTTCTCCTGAAGTCAGAAAACGGAAGGGCCCGGTCGCAAGACCGGGCCTTTTTGTTTTTGATCTGACGAGCTGACAACGGCTGATCGATTGTTTAGGCCGCCGCCGTCTGGCTTTCGGATATCTGCGGCGGTTGGCTCGGCAGCACCACATAAGCACGGCAACCCTTGCCAAATTCGCTTTCCAGCCAGGCGCGGCCGCCGTGCAGTTCGGCAAGCCCGCGCACCAGCGCAAGGCCGAGACCGGTTCCACCCGCTTGCCGGTCGTAGCGGTTGTCGACCTGGCTGAAGGGCGTGAAGATCTTGTCGAGCTTCTCACGCGGAATGCCAGGTCCGTTGTCCTCGCAGACGATCTGAAAGCCGCCGCCCGCGGCCTGACTGGCGGTCACCGCGATCTTGCCGCCTTCCGGCGTGAATTTCACGGCGTTCGAGACGAGGTTGATGAGAATCTGCTTGAGGGCGCGTTCGTCCGCGTAAAGCGGCGGCGCCGTATTGTCGACGGAGATTTCCAGCTCCTGGTGCTTCTCGCGCGCCTTGGCGCCGACCAGTTTGAGCGCGATGTCGAAGGTGCGGCGTGCATCGATGGGATGCGGCGCGATCTCCATCTTGCCGGCTTCGATCTTGGCGACGTCGAGCAAATCGTTGATCAGGCTGAGCAGATGCGCGCCTGAAGAATGGATGTCGCCGGCATATTCTTTGTAACGCGCCGAGCCGACCGGCCCGAAGCATTCTTGCGCGATGATTTCCGAAAAACCGAGTATGGCATTGAGCGGCGTGCGCAGCTCGTGGCTCATATTGGCAAGGAAAGCGGTCTTGGAGGCGTTCGCCGTTTCGGCCTCGAAACGTTTGCGTAGCGCGTCGTCGCGCGTTTCCTCGAGTTCGCGGGCAAGGTCTTCCACCTGGAAACGCAAGCGCGAGTCCTCGTCGAGGCGGTGCATCAGCCTGCGGCCGTCGACCAGAAGCTGCACCGCGAAGGCGGGTATGACCACGGCGATGCCCATGTCGACCAGGCTCTCACCCAACAGGAACCGAATCGACGCCATCGTCGTCACCGGAACGATGCTGGCAAGGAACATATCCATGTGGCTGGAACGGCTGACCACCAGCATCGCCAGGATGCCGACGGTCGCGCCCGCCAGGAACACGTGATTGAGCGTGTTGTGCGGATCCCACAACAGCCACGGCATCAATCCCCATGCTACGCTGATCACCGCCTGCATCGCCACGATGCGCGAAAACCACGGTTGCGTGCGCTCGTAATCGTTGCTTTCGGACGTGTCGTATTGATAGATCGACACGACGCTCGCCGACAGGATCATCGTCGCCGAAACGATCACCGGAACGAACACCGCTTGATTGAAGCTGGCGTGGCCGAATACGCCGAAGCTATCCGAGCCCAGCCAAGCGACGGCGAGCGCCCAGAACGGCGACGAAAGACGCGTCGAGCGGACTGTCTGCGATGTCAGGTCCAGTTGCGCTTTCAAGACGCGTACGTCTGTGCTTCGCTGACTGCGCAACCGCTTGATGAAACTCACGGCGTTCCCCTATCACGCGTCTCGACTTATGGGCGAGGTGGGGGATACTAGGGGGAGGTCAGTTAAAATTTACTGAGAATGCGCAGAGTCATCCGAAAGCTGCGGATGCCTCATTTGACGCGGGTTTTGTTGATAACGGAAAGTAAACAAATACCTTCGTTCCGTGCCCGAACTCGCTTTCGATCCACACGCGCCCGCCATGAAGGCTTATTAGGCCCCGCACCAGCGAAAGGCCAAGCCCGGTGCCGCCGCCCTTGCGATCGTAGCGGTTGTCGACCTGGGAGAATGCCTGGAACACGCGCTCCAGCTTGTCAGCTTCGATGCCGGGACCGTCATCTTCGACAACCAGCAGAACCCCTTCGCCCTCGCCTTTGCGGCAGCTGACGTGGATGTGCCCGCCGTCCTGGGTGAATTTCAGGGCGTTGGACACGAGGTTGAGCGTGATCTGGTGGAACGCCCGCTCGTCGGCGACCACCCATGGTGTGCCGACCGACACCATCGTCGTCAAAGATTGGTTGCGCGTTTTCGCCTTCGGCTCCATGAGCCGTCTTACCGTGGTCAGCGCGGTCCACGGATCGATGGGTTGCGGGTCGATTTCCATCTTGCCAGCCTCGATCTTCGAGACATCGAGCAGGTCGTTGATGAGACTGAGCAGATGGGCGCCCGAAGCGTGGATGTCGCCGGCGTATTCGGCGTAACGCTCCCACGACGAGCCCATCGACTGCCGTGCGATGATGTCGGAGAAGCCCAGAATGGCATTAAGCGGCGTGCGCAACTCGTGGCTCATATTGGCGAGAAACGCAGTCTTGGCGGCATTGGCGGCCTCGGCCTCGGCGCGTTTCGCCAACGCCACGTCGCGCGCCTTGCGCAAGGCATGCGAGAGGTCTTCGTTGGAGAACCGCGCCAGCAAAAGCTGATCCATCCGCTTCTTGATCGCTTCGCCCATCACGATGATATAGGTGGTCCAGAACGGCATGAGCCAGAAAAGAATATGCGCAGCGGTTCCGCTACCGGTGGCATAGCGTAGCGTGTAAAATATGGTAATGATGACCAAGGCCGGTACGAACACATCTCGGCACGAGGCGCGAGTGAAGGCGCCGGCCCATACGATGCAGACCATCATCATTCCGACGAACATATTGTTCGCGCCGTTACCGTCGCACCAGTAGAGCCAGCCAGTCGCGGACCAGACCAACGCTGCAAGGACCTGCAGCGCCATCAACACGCTCTGAAGTTTTCGAAGGTCGATTGACGCCGCGCGCTTGTACCAGCGCTTTACGAACAACGCGACGACAGCAAGAATGCTATGGAGAATGACAACCAAGACGAGGTTGAAAAGTGGCACATACCCCAGGACATCTCTGCCGGCAATCAATGCCAAGCCCGAGAGCGTGACCCCCAGCGGGTTGAACAGGATCGACGCCGCCAGACTGTCGACGACAGCGTTCAGGCG
>JAGWVX010000359.1 GCA_018970685.1 Alphaproteobacteria bacterium
GCACGAAAGCCGGGCAGGGGCAGCTCGAAGAAGTGATCGTGACCGCTGAAAAGCGGAGCCAGAACCTGCAATCGGTTCCGTTCAGCATCACCTCGTTGACGTCGCAGACGCTGGTGCAGCAGGGCATCACCAGTTTCGTCGATTACGGCACCAAGGTGCCGAACCTGGCCTTCGCCAACACGGGCGACGGCATCGCCCAGGCACGGACGGTTTCGATCCGCGGCATTTCCGGCGACAACGCCACCGGCTTCTACATCGACAACACCCCGGTTCCGGATTCCGTCGATCCGCGCATCGTCGATATCGACCATATCGAAGTGCTGCGCGGTCCGCAGGGAACGCTGTACGGCGCCCGCTCGATGGGCGGCACGGTGCGCATCATCACCAAAACGCCGGATACGGATGCCTTTTCGGGCAGCGTGCATCTGGTCGCGTCCAAGACCCATCTGGCGAACGACGGCAACTATACCGGCGACGGCGTCCTCAACATTCCGTTGGTGACGGACAAGATCGCGCTGCGCGTCGTGGGCCTCTACGATCAGCAGGCCGGGTATTTCCGCCGCTCCTATCCGGATCCGGCCAATCCGGCCAAGACCGACGTGAGCAGCCCGGAAGGCACCACACGGACCTATGGCGGCAGCATTTCCGCGCTGGTCAATGTCACCAATCGTTTCTCGATCATGCCGCGCATCATGTATCAGAAGAGCAGCTATGACGATTTCCCCCTCGCGGACGGCGTGCTCAATGCCAACAACCAGTTCCTGCCGCTGACGGATGCGAGCTTCACGCACCGGGAAGTCATCAACGATCCGATGTACGGCACCACGCACTGGACCCTGTACAGCTTCGACATGAAGTACCGGACCAGTTTCGGCACCTTCACCTCGGACACCTCCTATTTCGACCGCTACATCAACGAAACCGGGACCGAGGCGCAGTTCCTGACTTGGCTGGCCATCAACGCTTTCGGCGTGACGAATTTCCAACCGGCTCATGGGCCGATCACCGAGTTGCGGAAGTACAACCGCGTCGTTCAGGAGATTCGCTTCGTCTCGGATTTCTCGGGGCCGTTCCAGTTCACCGCCGGCGCGTACTATGCCGAGACGCATGAATGGCGCGAATATCCGCCGACCTATTACCCGGGGCTTGACGCGCAGATCGGCTGCGGCTGCAACGCCGATTTCATCTTCCAGGACGACGAGCGCAACGCCATCAAGGAACCGGCGGTCTACGCGCAGGCGACGTATGACGTCACCTCGAAGCTGACGGCGATCGCCGGTCTGCGCTGGTACAACGTCGAGGACGATTTCCTGAAAGGGTTCCAGACCGGCTTTGCCGCCAGCGGTACGACCAATCCGCCGCCCGCCCATCAAACCGAGGCGGGGTTCACCCCGAAGTTCACCCTGCAATACCAGTTTACGCCGGCCAAGATGGTGTATGTCACGGTGTCCAAGGGCGTCAGGCCCGGCGGCGAGGTGGCGCCGGTGCCGGCGGGGCTCGGCTGCGCGGCCAATCTGGCAGCGCTCGGGCTGACCGAAGCGGCCACCACGCATTATAACTCGGACAGCATCTGGAACTACGAAGTGGGCGCCAAGACGAGCTGGTTCGACAATCGGCTGACCGTCAACGGCGCGGCCTTCTGGATGGACTGGAACAACATCCAGCAGCAGATCCTGCTGGCCTGCGGCTTCCAGTTCCGCGCCAATGCCGGCGCGGCGGTCAGCCGGGGCGCCGAGCTTGAAGTTCATGCCCTGCCGATCGACGGCCTGCAGCTCGATTTCGGCCTGGGCTATCAGGACGCGCACATCACCAGGTCCGGTGGCGGTTCGCCGCAAAAGGTCGGTGACCGCGTGTTCCAGACCCCGCGTTGGACGGTGTCCGGGGCGGCGACCTATACGATGCCGCTGACCAGCAAGTACGACATGATCGCCAACGCCACCTACAGCTATGTCGGCAACAGCACCAGCGCCAACAACGATCCCTTCAATCCGCGCGTCCGTCCGGCCTATACGCTGGTCGGCGCCCGGCTTGGGCTTGCATGGGATAGTTATACGGTGACGTTTTTTGGCGATAACCTGACCAACGAACATGCGAATTTCGCCGATTTCCGTGACATCGCGGCCGAAACGCCCGGCCAGCCTTTGGTCGTGACCAACCAGCCGCGCACCTTCGGCATCGAATTCCGCGATGATTTTGATTGAGGTTGAAGCGAGGCAAACGGGAGCGCCGCCTGACGCCAACAAGCACCGTCGCTGGTGAGGCGCGGAGGTTCGCGTTGACGTCGTGCGTACCGGCGGGGCAGAACGCAAATTTTTGAGGGTCTGACGTCTCCGGAATCGAGGCTGTTCCTATTCAGAACCGATTGACGCGACACTCATTGAAAATGTTGGAAAAGGAGACAAACAAATCATGAGTTTCTTTCGCTCTATCGCTGCCGCGGATGTGATGGCATTGTTCAAGCGCTTTCCCAGATCGGTCAAGCCGTTGCTTGAATACCACGATATCGTCCTGCGCGACGAAGACTCGGCGTTTTCCATTGCCGAGCGGGAATTGATTGCGGCCTACGTCTCGTCGCTCAACAACTGCAAATATTGCTTCACCGCGCATCGTCGTTACGCGGAAGCATTCGGTATCGATCCGGCGCTGTTCGGAGAAATGAAGGTCCTGTTGGATTCCAACGCGCTTCCGCCACGAATGCGGTGCATTCTCGATTATGCTAGGAAACTGACGTTGGAACCGCAGGCCATGCAACAAGACGATGCCGATGCGGTTTTCGAAGCAGGCTGGGACGACGATGCGCTGTTCGAGGCCATTTCCATTTGCGCGCTCTACAATTTCATGAATCGGCTCCTCGAAGGATCCGGGATTAAGGATTATCATGACGCGAACAAGCTATCGCCCAAGGCGATGGTATCCTTTCGCTACATGAATATCCTGAAGATTATTGGGCGTTAAATTTGGCGAGATGAGCGTCTTGCATCGCTACATTGTCGGCAAGTCTGCGCCGGCGTTAGTGCGCTTTGACCCGTCTTCTACAGCGGCACAAAACAAGCATTTGATCGAGCGCGGTGATTTGCGCCGCGGCGGCGGCTTGGCACTACATGCGTTCCCGATTTGATCAGGCGAGGACGGGCTGCACGGTGGGCGGCAGAGCGACGGCGGCGGCCTTCAGCGCCAGGCTGGCGGCGGGCCGCGGTGACGCGCGCAGGACAAAGCGTTTCTGCTCGTGCTCGATCTCGGTTTCGGCCAGCGAGTCCAGATCGGCCAGAACCTCGGACCAGG
>JAGWVX010000360.1 GCA_018970685.1 Alphaproteobacteria bacterium
CGGCATGTCGCCGATTTCATCGAGGAACAGCGTGCCGCCCTCGGCCTGCTCGAAGCGACCGATGCCGCGGTTGGTGGCACCGGTGAAGGCGCCACGCTCGTGGCCGAACAACTCGCTTTCGACGAGTTCCTTGGGAATCGCCGCCATATTCACGGCCACGAAGGTGCCGTGCCTACGCTTGCCGTAATCATGAAGCGCGCGGGCGACCAGTTCCTTGCCGGTGCCGCTCTCGCCCATGATCATCACAGTCAAGTCGGTCTGCGTCAGCCGGGCGATAACGCGGTAGATCTCCTGCATCGCGGGGGAGCGACCGATCAACGGCAGGCGGTCCTCGCTCCCCCCCTCCTCCGACGACGCTTCGCGCCGCGCTTGCGGGCTGGCAAGGGCTCGCTGGACGACGGCCGTCAGCTCCTTCAGATCGAAAGGTTTGGGCAGATAATCGAAAGCGCCGCGTTCGGCGGCAGTAATCGCCGTGAGAATGGTGTTCTGCGCGCTCATGACAACGACCGGCAATTCCGGCCGCAAACGTTTGATACGGGGGATAAGGTCGAAGCCGTTCTCGTCCGGCAGGATGACGTCGGTGATCACCAGATTGCCGTCGCCCGCCGAGACCCAGCGCCACAGTCCCGCGGCGGTGCCGGTCGTTCGCACGTCGTATCCGGCACGTCCCAAGGCCTGATTGAGCACCGTGCGGATAGCCGAGTCGTCGTCGGCGATGAGAATCATGCCGTCAGGCATCGGTTACTCCTTCACTATCGTTGACGGCCTTCGGCAGCAAGATGCGGAATACGGTGCGGTGCGAGACGGAATCGCATTCGATGACACCGCCGTGGTCGCCGATGATCTTAGCAACCAGCGCCAGGCCGAGGCCGGAGCCGCCGCGCTTGGTGGTCACAAAGGGGTCGAAGATATAGGGCATCAGGTCCGCCGGCACGCCTGCGCCGTTATCTCGCACGGTAACCTCCAACGGCAGGCTCAGGCGTTCGCCCGCCACGGCCGCACCAAATCGCACGCCGGGCCTGTAACCGGTGGTCAGTGTGATTTCTCCGCTGGTTTTCGGCACCGCATCGGCGGCGTTGCGCACCAGATTCATGAAGACCTGAATGAGCTGATCGCGATCGCCCGAAACGCGCGGCAAGGACGGATCAAACGTCTCGACGAAGTTGATGTGCTTGGCGAAGCTGGTCTCGGCAACACGGCGCACGCGATCCAATACTTCGTGAATGTTGACCGGCGCCCGCGGAAAGGCGCGCGTGTCGCCGAACGACTCCATGCGGTCGATAAGTGCGCGGATGCGATCGGCTTCGTCGCAAATCAATCGCGTCAGATCGCGTTCATTCGACGGCAAATGCTCTTCGATCAATTGTGCCGCGCCGCGGATACCCGCCAAAGGGTTCTTGATCTCATGCGCCATCACGGCCGCCATGCCGTGCATTGAACGAACCGCGCCGCGGTGCAACAACTGCCTATCGATGCGCTGCGCCAGGCCCCGCTCCTGCAGCATGATGATCACAGTGCCTTCGGGATCGGACATGGGCGTGACGATGATGTCGGCAATGTGTTCGCCATGCCGCGGCGTGGACAGGTCCACATCGCGTTCGCCGACGGACGCGCGGCGCTCTAACGCCTGGCCGATCAACTGGAACAGCGGGCTTCCGAAGGGGATCAGGTCGGCGAGCTTCTGCTTTCGCAGCAAAGGCGCCCCCATGCCGAAAAACTGTTCCGCTGCGGGATTGACGAAAAGGATATGTTGCAGCGGGCTGATCACGATGACGGGCATCGGAAGTGCAGCCGCGATCAGGCTTGTTGCGGGGCTTTCCGGGAGTAATTTCGTATGCGTGCTCACTAAATTCCTGTGCCTAATACTTAGGCATCATATTACACTGCTAAGAATGTGTGCAACACCAACCAGCAGCCAGACGCGTTTTTTTATGTCGCGCCCGTGCTACCAAGAAAATCCGTGATTCCGGAGCAAACATGGCGCGCATAGCCATCCTGGTCGTCGCCGCCGGCAAAGGCGAACGCGTCGGCGGTGCTATCCCCAAGCAATATGTCCCACTGCTTGGCCAGGCGATGCTGCGTCGCTCGATCGAGGCATTCGGCGACCTGCCGGAGAGCGTCGTTCAAGTGATGATCGGCCCAGGCCAACAGGAGCTTTATGGCCAAGCGATCACCGGTTGCGCCGCACGCGCGCCAGAGGTTGGCGGCGCGACCCGTCAAGAGTCGGTATGGCGCGGCCTTGAGGCCTTGGCTGACGACGCGCCGGACTTCGTGCTGATCCACGATGCCGCACGGCCGTTGGTGTCACGCGCCTTGATCGACGGTGTGATCGGCGCGCTCGAAGCGGGCGCCGACGCTGCGGTGCCGCTACTTCCCGTCGCGGACACGCTGCGAAAGCAGGAGAATGGAAAATGGATCACCGTGCCGCGCGCGGGCTTGCTGCGCGCGCAGACGCCACAGGGCTTCCGCTATGCCGCGATTCTGAAGGCTCATCGCGATCGCGCCGCGCACGACGTCACCGACGACATGGCGCTGGCCGAACTCGCCGGTCTGAAGATCGTCGCGGTGCCGGGCGAAGAGACCAATATAAAAGTGACAAATCCGGAGGATTTCGCCGTGGCCGAAAGCCTGCTGTCCGCGCGGCTGGGCGACAGCCGCACCGGTTTCGGCTTCGACGTCCATCGCTTCGTGCCGGGCGATCATGTCTGGCTGTGCGGCCTGAAAATTCCGCACGATCACGCACTGGAAGGCCATTCCGACGCCGACGCCGGCCTACACGCCCTGACGGACGCCATCCTGGGCGCTATCGGCGAAGGCGATATCGGTCTGCATTTTCCGCCGACGGATGAACGCTGGCGCGGGGCACCGTCGTGGAAATTCCTCGAGCACGCGGCGGAGATGGTCCAACAGAAAGGCGGCATCATCGTGCATTGCGATGTGACGCTTATCTGCGAGCGGCCGAAAATCACGCCGCACCGCGAGGCGATGCGCGCCAAGATGGCCGAAATCCTGCACCTCGACGTCTCGCGGGTGAGTGTCAAAGCCACGACCACCGAAGGCCTCGGTTTCGCCGGACGACGCGAAGGACTGGCGGCGCAGGCCATCGCCACGGTGCGCTTGCCGTGAACTGGAATACCAGCCTAGCCACGATGTTCGGCATCGGCCGTGCGCCGCTGGCGCCGGGTACGGCCGCGAGTCTGGTTGCCACGTTAATCGCGTGGCCGATTACTTTTTTCGCCGGCCATTGGGCGCTGTTGCTTCTGGGTGTAGCGGTCGGGCTA
>JAGWVX010000361.1 GCA_018970685.1 Alphaproteobacteria bacterium
CCCCTGACGGCGCGCGATCTCGAATTATCAGACATAGGAATGGCGACTTGCGAACTAAGACGCGACATTCAGCATCTCGATGCTACATCTGAAATGCGCCAAATTCAGGCCTTCGTTGCTCAGCTGTCGCCGCGCTGCATCTCACGTGCGAGGGCAGGATCACGTGTCGGCAGTATCTCGCCAAGTGGTGGGGCGCACTATCGCTTTAGCCAGCAAATTGCGGGACACCGCGACCGTTTTGTTCCAGGAAGACCACGGCTTCTTGGATCAGCCCTCGGTTGATGTCGCCCGCGCCGGTGTCGGCATCGGCGAGCGCGCGATATAGCTTCTCGATTAGCGTTAGCGCACGTTCGAATTCTGATGAATTCAAGGGCATAGTCTTGTCCTTCTTAGCTGATAGTGCTTCAGATTTCTGGAAGGACCCATGCGCACGGACAAGCGCGCACTCCGATCATCGAAGTAGATAGGCGGTTTAGTGAGCCAATTCAAGGGAAGCGCCACGCCCTTTGCTGGAGCCGCGCCGAAGTGCTATTTGCCCAGCTCCGAGCCGCAAAATGTCAATGCAGGGGAGGGACACGATCCGTGGAATGGTTACGCAGATTGGTCTGGGCCTGGCAGGAAGGAAAAGACAGAGCAAACGCCACGAAGTTACTCATGAATTTCGAGGGGCTGTGCGCAGACGCACGGAAATCATTGCCCGCTTCATCGATGCCTCTACTTGGCGCGAGGGTTGTTTGCGATCTTCACACTGTCTGGGAGGAAGGTCGGCCGTTCCAACCTGAACACGTTCCCCAATACGGTTTAAATCTCTATTCCGCGACCTTTCTCCAACAGAAAGCACAGGAGTTTTTCTCGAAGACCACAGAGCTTGAGAAGCAGCCAGACGAAACTTCACGACTTGAGGCGTATGCACTTTGCATCGCTGCGCACTACTTGATCGCGATGACACTTGAGAACGTGCGTCCGTTAGCCGAGGTATCCCAGTTACGACGCACCGTCAGTGAAATTTGCGCAGGTACTCCTCCACCGTTCCCAAATTGGCGATGATTACACGCTGCCGCAACCCGCCGTTGACGACGCAAGAGGGAGTGCTGTTCGACAAAAACCCTCAAAAGTTTGGGGTCGGAGTAAAAACCCTCCCCCAAATCAATGCCATCGTGCGCCTCCGCCGCGTGATCCGCTCAGGCCGTCAGAAGCTTGCAGCCGGGCACCTTGGCGGCTGCCGCGTCGAAGGTCAGCATTGTGGAACAGCCGAGCCCAAGATAATGGGCCATCATCAGGCATTCGGCGAAATCCGCCTTGCTGTTCTCATAGGCATGCAGGCCGCCTTCGAGCGCCGCTTCATCGTCGAATGCAAGATCGCGTGCCTCCAGAAGCTGCTTGAAGGTGCGGATGATGTCGGCCTTTTCCAAACCGGCCCGCGTCCGCAGCACCCATTCGGTTTCCAGAACCGTGAGCAGGCTGACCAGCAGTGTCTCCCCCGCCGCGTTGGCTCTGTCTATTTCGGCTTTGGCAAGGCGCGCCTGGCGCGCATCGTCCTTCAGCAGAAACCGCACCAGCACATTGGTGTCGAGCCCCTGCACTTCAGCGCTTCATGTCGCCGATGGAGAGCGGCTTGCGTCCCGGCTTGTGGAGCGCGCCGTAAAGATCGCCAAGGCTGCGTTTCTTCGCCCGCATGATCACCGTGCCGTCGGGCAGCAGCGTGAAGTGCAGCCGATCCTGAGGCTTCAGTCCCAATCCATCCCGAATGTCCTTCGGGATGGTGGTCTGCCCCTTGCTGGTCATGGTCGCAAAAGACATGTCCGCCTCCTTACAAAATGCAGTTTAGTAAGGAGACCGGCCCTGGTCAATCGAAGATCGAAACGAACCTTGGGGCCGCCCCGTCCCTCCCGGTCTGGCGCCCCAGATCTACCGGGGGATGAAATAAATTCCGCTACACCCCTTGAAGTCCCGCTTTTCGATCTTAAATCCATACTATGAGCATGGATAATGCCCTCGCCGCGGGCCAAGGCGGCACTGAAGCCGCGCCTCAGTCGCAAACTCTGGCGCACGAAACCCAACCCAACACGCCGCTGGCGCGTCTGCAGGAGCACGACCTGCGGCCGGACGAGCACGACAAGGCGGAAGACACCGACGACAACACGGAGCGCCGCCGCGTGGTCGATCGTCTGAGCGAGCAGCTCGATATCAACGTCGGCCTCGCCGGTGTTTGCGAGCACCTCGCGGCATTACCCAAGAAGGGCCGCACCGAAGCGGTTTATGCCGCCGCGCGGCTGACACAGGCCAATGCGCAGCTCGCCAAGGCCATGGCGCAGCTGCTGCAAGTCGAACGGCGACAGAGGACGATTGTCGAACGAATCCAAACGCCTGCACCGGCTTTCGGGCATTCGAATGCGAGTGAGCAAGATGTGCTGGTGGATGGTCTGACCCTGAAGTTGCTGCGCTGTCTTGATGTCATGACCAGCGAAAAGTTCGACCCGATGCTGGAGAAAGCCGAACAGAATGCCGCCGCGAAAGAGAATTCTGCGCCCGCCGCCCTCCCCGCCGCGTAAGCGGGGCGGACAGCCCGGCAACGGCAATGCCCTCAAGCACGGTCGCCGCAGCCGCGGCTGGCGCGATTTGCGCGCGGCCGTCGATGCCGAGGTGCGCCGCACCTACGCGCTGCTGGAAGAGCTTGGTCTCTTCCGCTCGCGCCGCCGGGTAGACATGCCCGCAAAAGCGGCTATCAAAGCCGGGCTTGCACTCTCTACCCCCGAAGGAGCGAACCATGGCGGATTACGGCTTCGACACGCTGAGCGTTCATGCCGGAGCACAGCCGGATCCGGCGACCGGGGCCCGCGCCACGCCGATCTACCAGACCACCGCCTTCGTGTTCGAGGATTCGGACCATGCGGCGGCGCTGTTCAATCTCCAGGTCTTCGGCAATATCTACACGCGCATCATGAATCCCACCAACGCGGTGCTCGAAGAACGCATCGCGGCGCTGGAAGGCGGACGCGCCGGGCTTTCGGTAGCTTCGGGCCATGCGGCCCAATTGATCGCGCTGCATACGCTAATGGGACCGGGCGACGAAGTGGTCGCGGCCCGCCAGCTTTACGGCGGTTCGATCAACCAGTTCACCCACTCCTTCGCCAAGTTCGACTGGCATGTGAAATGGGCCGACGGTACCAAGGCCGAGACGTTCAAGGCCGCGATCACGCCGAAGACGAAAGCCGTCTTCATCGAGAGCATCGCCAATCCGGGCGGCGTCATCACCGACATCGAAGCGATCGCCA
>JAGWVX010000015.1 GCA_018970685.1 Alphaproteobacteria bacterium
CCAATCCCGCCGCGGCAGCCAAGCTGCGGATCTTCGTCTCGTCGCCGATCAACACCGGCCGGGCAAGGCCGAGCCGCAATGCGTCGGAGGCGGCCGTCAGCGCAACGCGATCGTCCGCCGTCACCACGGCAACGCGCTTCGGTCCCAGCTGCCGGGCCCGTTGTCTCAACGCAGCGAAGGTATGAATGGCGCTCGCCGACACTGATGCTTGCCATCGCGTTATTTGACGATGGAGGAGCATGCCATAGAACGGCCGGCGCCAACACAAGGCCCACCGTTTTCGATGTCTGGCGTGCGCCGCACGCAGATCACGGCTTCCGGCAACGCATAAACTTTTTCTTCAATCGGTTCGACAACAACTTGTCGTTCGTTCTGCGGGCAGAAGCTCGAACGCATCATTGTTTCTTCGATCATGCATGCAGGTACCGTTATTCCGTTGGGGCACCTTCCGCGCCTCATGCGACAGTTTAACCGGGCGAAAGTTCTCCTCGCGGCAAAGGAGTAAACTCAGCGTCATGCAAAGGCATTTCCAATCGGAAAGCCAAAGGGAGGAATCATGGCTAGCACGACTTTCACGTCGCCTGGCGCCAAGGTGCGGCCGGGCGAGTATATCGATCACGTCTTGAGTCAGGTGAAGGCGAAGAACCCCGCCGAACCTGAGTATCATCAAGCCGTGCAGGAGGTATTGGATTCTCTGCGGCTCGTGCTGCAGAAACACCCCGAATATCAATCTGCGCGCATTCTGGAACGCATGGTGGAACCAGAACGCGTCATCATGTTCCGCGTGCCGTGGTTCGACGATCACGGCGACGTGCAGGTCAATCGCGGCTATCGAATCGAGATGAACAGCGCCATCGGGCCCTACAAGGGCGGACTGCGCTTCCATCCCTCGGTCAATCTAGGCATCCTAAAGTTCTTGGCCTTCGAGCAAGTCTTCAAGAATTCACTGACGACGCTGATGATGGGCGGCGGCAAGGGCGGCTCGGACTTCGATCCCAAGGGCAAGAGCGACAACGAGGTGATGCGGTTCTGCCAAAGTTTCATGACCGAGTTGTTCCGCCACATCGGTCCAGACACCGACGTTCCCGCCGGGGATATCGGCGTCGGCGGACGAGAAGTCGGCTTCCTGTTCGGCCAGTACAAGCGCCTGAAGAACGAGTTCACCGGCGTCCTGACGGGCAAGGGCCTGAACTGGGGCGGCTCGCTGATCCGTCCGGAGGCCACCGGATACGGCTGCGTGTATTTCGCGGCGGAGATGCTGAAGACCAGAGGCGACTCTCTCGAAGGCAAAACCTGCCTGGTCTCCGGCAGCGGCAACGTCTCGCAATACACGGCCGAGAAGCTGTTGGATCTCGGCGCCAAGCCGGTCACGCTGTCCGACTCCAGCGGCATGATCTTCGATCCGGACGGCATCGACCGCGAAAAACTGGCGTGGGTCAAAGACCTGAAGAACATGCGCCGCGGCCGCATCCGCGAATATGCCGAACATTTCCGCAAGGCGGACTTTGCGCCGGCCGATGCCGCGCAAGACCATAATCCGCTATGGGGCATCAAAGCCGATTGCGCGTTCCCCAGCGCCACCCAGAACGAGATCAACGCAAAAGACGCCGGCAATCTCATCAAGAACGGCGTCAAAGTCGTTGCCGAGGGCGCGAATATGCCGAGTACGGCCGAGGCCACGCAGCTGTTCCTGGATGCCGGAATACTTTACGGGCCTGCCAAAGCCGCGAATGCCGGCGGCGTGGCGACGTCCGGTCTGGAGATGGCACAGAACAGCATGAGGCTGAGCTGGACGCGCGAGGAAGTCGACAAGCGGCTGCATAGCATCATGTCGTCCATCCACAAGACCTGCTTCGAGACCGCCGAAATCTACGGCACTCCCGGCAATCTCGTGAATGGCGCCAATATCGGCGGCTTCCTCAAGGTCGCCAACGCGATGTTGGATCAGGGGCTGGTCTGAGCCGCCCGTCCAACTTAAAATCGCCGTTCACGTGCCAACGGATGCGGGGTGGAATCGTTCCACCCCGCGCTCTTTCCGACGGGCTCAGCCATGCACGCAGGGCAGCAGGCCGAGGAAACAGCGATCGACGCCGAAAGGCTTTTCGAGGGCTTTGAAGAACTGGAGACCTTCAGGGTCCAGAACATCCTGCTGGTGTCCAGCCTCTACGATTCCTTCATCCTCCGAGAAGACGGCAGACTCAACGAACTGCTGATCGGCGAATCGCTTGAACTCAACATCCGGCACGTGCCCGGCGTCACGCATGTTTCGAGCGGCGCCGAGGCGCTGGCTCTGGTGCGGTCCCAACCGCGCTTCAACCTGATCGTCACCAACCTCCATCTGGGGGACATGGATGCCGCCGCCTTGGCCGGCGCGGTCAAGAATGCCGGACTCGACGTTCCCGTGGTCGTCCTCGCCTACGATTACCGCGAGGTAAAATCCTTTGTCGCCCGCCACCCGGCGACGGACATCGACCGGATATTTCTGTGGCAGGGTACGCCGCGCATTCTGATCGCGATCGTCAAATACGTCGAGGACAAGCGCAACGTCCTGCACGACACCGAAACCATGGGCGTGCCGGTCATCCTCGTCGTCGAAGACAACATCCGCTATTATTCTTCGTTCTTGCCGGTGATCTACACCGAACTGATCACGCAATCGCGCCGCGTCATCAGCGAAGGCATCAACATGGCGCACAAACTGTTGCGCTTCAGGGCCAGGCCAAAACTGCTGCTCTGCTCGGATTACGAAGAAGCCGCACAGCAAGCGGAGAAATATCAAGATTATCTGCTCGGCATCGTGTCGGACGTGGAATTCCTGCGCGGCGGCGAGTTGCGGCCCAATGCCGGTTTCGAATTGGCGCAAATGGTTCGTCAATTAGTCCCGGATGTTCCGATCGTGCTGCAATCGAGCCACGCCCAGCATCGGGCATACGCGAACACCGAGGGATACTCGTTTCTAAGAAAGGGTTCGCCGACGCTCCTGGAGGATTTGCGGCGAATCCTCACGGAACAGTTTTCGCTGGGCGACTTCGTCTTCCGTCTGCCGGACGGCACAGAGGTGGCGCGTGCGGGCGATATGAACGCGCTGGTGGCCCTGCTGCACGACGTTCCCGCGGCGAGCCTCGCCTACCACGCCGAACGCAACCACTTTTCCCACTGGCTCATGGCCAGAACCGAGGCGGCGTTGGCGGAGAAGCTCAGGCCCCGGAAAGTTTCCGACTACGCCAGCCTGGAAGAACTGCGCCGCAACATCCTCGATTCCATCTCCGAGTATCGCTGCGAACAAAACGAAGTCCTCATCGGCGACTTTGCCCGGACGACGTTCAAATCCTCCGACGCCTTCTTTCTCCGCCTGGGCGGCGGTTCGCTGGGCGGCAAAGCGCGCGGGCTGGCTTTCGTCCGCCACCTGCTGCACAAGCAGAAGGTCGCACGCAGTTTCCCCGGCGTGCGGATCGCCGTGCCGCCGTCGCTCGTGCTGGCCACCGATCTGTTCGACGACTTCCTGCGGGAAAACAATCTTCTGGATTTCGCCCTGAACAGCACCGACGAGACCGAGATCAAAAATCGCTTTCTGGCGGCTTCTTTGCCGGGAACTCTTCGGGACGACCTCAGAAAATTTCTGGAAGAGGTCCGATACCCGCTCGCCGTCCGCTCCTCCAGCCTGCTGGAAGACTCGCAGTACCAGCCGTTCACCGGCGTGTACGACACCTTCATGCTGGCAAACCAGGGCACCAACCTCGACCTCCGAACGGAACAGCTCATGGAGGCGATCAAGCGCGTATATGCGTCGACCTTCAGCCAGCATGCGAAGCAATATGTGCGAGCCACGCCATACCGCCTGGAAGAGGAGAAAATGGCGGTGATCGTGCAGCAGATGGTCGGCGGCAAACACGGTCCGCGATTTTACCCGGATTTTTCCGGCGTGGTTCGTTCCCACAATTTCTACCCCGTGCCGCCGATGAGTGCCGCGGACGGCATTGCGGCCGTGGCGCTGGGTCTGGGCCGGACCGTCATCGAAGGCGGAAAGTGTTTGATGTTTTGCCCGCGCCATCCCCGGCATCTCGTGCAATTTTCGTCTGCGGACGACATGCTGGCGAATTCGCAAACCGCCTTCTGGGCTCTCGACCTTGAGCCGCAACAGCCGCGCTCCGTCGCGGATTTGCGCGAGGGTTCATTCGGATTGGACGTGGCGGAAGCGGACGGCACCTTGCAGATGCTGGGCTCCACCTATTCCGCCGACAACGATGCCGTATATGACGGCCTTGGCCGATCGGGGACACGCATCGTAAGTTTTGCACCGGTCCTCAAACACAACGTCTTCCCCCTCGCCGCGATCCTCGACCAGCTCATGCATGTCGGTGCGGATGCATTGGGCCGCCCAGTAGAAATCGAATTCGCCGGCCGGTTGGCGCTCGCACCGGACGCCGAGGCCGAGTTTGCGTTTCTGCAGATCCGGCCGTTGGCACTGTCGCGCGAAGCCGAAGACGTCCGCATGGAGGACGTCGACGCGCACCTCCTGGTTTGTCAGAGCGCCAGAGTGCTCGGGAACGGCAGGTTGGAAAATTTATGCGACGTCGTCGTGGTCGACTTCCACCGTTTCGAACGCGCTCGCAGCCAGGAGGTCGCCCGAGAGGTCGCACGCCTGAATGCCAAGCTGAGCGAAAGCGGCACCCCCTACATTCTGATCGGCGTCGGCCGATGGGGATCGAACGATCCCTGGCTCGGAATTCCCGTGGCCTGGGACCAGGTGTCGGGCGCCCGCCTGATCGTCGAGGCCGGGTTCCGCGATATGCGCGTGACGCCCTCGCAAGGCAGTCACTTTTTTCAGAACCTCACGGCGTTCCAAGTCGGTTATTTCACGGTCAATCCCGACACCGGAGACGGATTTGTCGACTGGCAGTGGCTAAGCATGCAGGCGGCTTCTGAGGAACGGGATTGTGTGCGCCATTTGCATTTCGACACGCCGCTCAGCGTCGTCATGAACGGCAAGGTGGGCCGCGGTTTGATATTCAAACCGGAAACCTGAAGCACGCACGTTCGCCGCGTTTCACGCCGAATAAGCCGGGCGATAGGCGTGGGCGCGAACAAAGGCGTCGATGTCGGCCGGTCTGGGGACGCGCGCAAAGCCCTGATCGAAGATATAGGCCGCGACTTTTCCGGCCACATAGAGCGAAGCTTCGAAGATCCGGCTCTGCGGCGGATAGATCAGCCCTTTGGCAAGGCTTTCCTCCGATACCTGCTCCGCCACCGCTTTGGCGGCAACAATGAACATTTCGTCGGTCACGCGCGCGGCTTCCGTGGCAAAGATGGCCATTCCCATGGCCGGGAAAATGTAGACGTTGTTGCCCTGCCCCGGCACGAAGGTCCGGCCGGCGACCTCCAGCGGCGGATACGGACTGCCGCTGGCGAAAATTGCCCGTCCGCCGGACCACCGATAGGCTTCCTCGGCCGTGCATTCGGAACGCGAAGTCGGATTGGAATAGGGAAAGACGATCGGCCGCTCGTTGATCTCGGCCATCGCCTCGATGACCGGCCGATCGAACAGCTTCGGCACCGTGCTGACGCCGATGATGCCCGTCGGGCGCAGCGCCTTCACCGCATCCACGAAAGCGGATACCGGGGCATGATCGACGGTGAAAGGCCGTTGAAAATCCGCCAAGTCATTGCGGGAGGCGACAACGAGGCCGTTGATGTCAAACAGTACGCAGCGGGCGCGCGCCGCAGCGGCGTCCACCCCTTCCAGCATCATGGCTTCGCTGATCAGCCGGGCGATCCCGGTGGCCGCCGCGCCACCGCCGAGAAAGAGAAATCGCTGGTCGGAGAACTTCCGGTCCGAAATGCGCAATGCGGCGAAGATACCGGCCAGGGCCACAGCCGCAGTCCCCTGGATATCGTCGTTATAAGTGCAGATCTTGTCGCGATAGCGGTTGAGGATCGCGACGGCGTTGAAGTTCGCGAAGTCCTCCCATTGTATGCAGCATTTCGGATAATGCGTCTGCACCGCTTCGATGAATTCGTCGACGAAAGCCATATACTCTTCGCCGCGAATGCGGTTCTGCCGCAGACCGAGGTAAAACGGGTCGTCGAGCAGACCCTGGTTGTTGGTGCCGACATCGAGGATGACCGGCAGGCAGTATTGCGGCGGCACGCCGGCGCACGCGGTATAAAGCGCCAGCTTGCCGATGGGAATCCCCATGCCGCCGACGCCCAAATCGCCGAGCCCGAGGATGCGCTCGCCGTCCGTAACCACAATGAACCGTACGTCGTCCTGCGGCCAGTTGTGCAGAACCTCCCGCAGACGGCCGCGAGCCGTGATCGGCAGGTACATGCCGCGCGCCGCCCGGAAGATACGGTCGAATCGTTGACAGGCCTCCCCGACGGTCGGGGTGTAGACCAAGGGCATAAGGCCGGCTGGGTCCGACATCAGCACGGCATAATACAAGGTCTCGTTGCGTGCCTGGAGATCGGAAAGAAGAAGGTATTTTTGCAGGTCGTCCGTCAGCCGTGCGAGTTCGGCGTGGGTGCGCTCGACTTGCAACTCTATCGTGCTGACGCCGGGCGGCAACAAACCTTCAAGGCCGTAGGCACGGCGCTCAGCCTCCGAGAAAGCCGTCCCCTTGTTAAGGCGAGGGCTGTGCAGCAGGTCGTGGCCGGTGGCAAGGCTGTCCTTCTTCAAACCGTTCTTCCTTCGTCCGTGGTGACCGCCGGTTGTCTTGCCAGAGGCGCCCGTCAACCGTAATTGCCATCGCATCTCTGCCGAAGAAAGCCAAATTGGCAATGGTCAAGGTGGCGGAGGCGTCGCCCGACTTTCCCGTCGAAGCGACACTACAATGTGATCCGACACCGGTAGCGCGAAAGATCGACACGACCGTCTTTATCGACCACACTTTGGAGAAAGTCTTCCGGTTCAACTCGTTGAACTTAGATAGGGGTGAGACGTGCGATCTGCCGGTATTTTCACACTTCTGCTAGCGGCCATCGCCACCGTCCTGCCGGCACCTGCAGCAGACGACGCTGCCCGGTGGAAACAGGAAGCCGCGCAGGTTCAGATCGTTCGCGACGACTGGGGCATCGCCCATGTCCACGGCAAGACAGATGCCGAGGCCGTGTTCGGCATGATCTATGCGCAAGCCGAGGACGACTTCAACCGCGTAGAAACCAATTACCTTACGGCGCTGGGCCTCACCTCCGAAGCGGAGGGTGAAAAGGCGATATGGCAGGATCTGCGCCAGAAGCTGTTCGTCGATCCGGAAGTGCTGAAAGCGGATTATGCCGAGAGTCCGGAGTGGCTGAAGGCGCTGACGAACGCCTGGGCGGACGGGCTCAACTATTATCTCGCCACGCATCCGGACGTGAAGCCGAAGGTCATCACGCATTTCGAGCCCTGGATGGCGCTCAGCTTCACCGAAGGCAGTATCGGGGGCGACATCGAGCGCGTGAAGCTGACGCCGCTCGAAGATTTCTACGGCAAGCAGAAACTCGGAATGACCGACGACGAGCGCGGTTTCGTCTTTCACGAGCCGCGCGGCTCCAACGGCATCGCCATCGCGCCGTCCGACACCAAGGACGGCCACGCTTTGCTGCTGATCAACCCACACACGACTTTCTTCTTCCGCTCGGAATTGCAGATGTCGAGCGACGAAGGGCTTGACGCCTATGGCGCGGTGACCTGGGGCCAGTTCTTCGTCTATCAGGGTTTCAACCAGAATGTCGGCTGGATGCACACCTCGACCGGCGCCGATAACGTCGATGAGTTCGCCGAAACCGTCACAAAAAACGACGGCAAATTCTACTACCGGTACGGCGACGAACTGCGGCCGGTCGGCGTCAAGATCGTCAAGGTACCTTACCGCACGCCGGACGGCCGTATAGAGGTGAAGACATTTACCACCTACTACACCAGCCATGGTCCGATCGTTCGCGAAGAGAACGGCAAATGGATCAGCATGGCGCTGATGAATACGCCCATTCCGGCGTTGGAACAGTCCTATCTACGCACCAAAACGAGCGATTACGCATCTTATATGAAGGTCGCGGAATTCAAGGCCAATTCGTCCAACAACACGATCTTCGCCGACGGCAAGGGCGAGATCGCCTTTCTGCTTCCGCAATTCATGCCCAAACGCGACAATCGCTTCGACTATACCAAACCGGTGGACGGCGCCGATCCGGCAACCGATTGGCACGGGTTGACGCCGCTCGACGAGCTGCCGCAGGCGGTGAACCCGCCAAACGGCTGGGTGTTCAACACCAACGACTGGCCCTACTCCGCGGCCGGCCCTTACAGCCCGAAGCGGCGGGACTTCCCCAAATACATGGACACGTTCGGCGAGAACCCGCGCGGCATTCATGCGACGGAAATGCTGATAAACCGGAAAGACTTCACGCTTGAATCGCTTTTGGCGGCGGCGTTCGATCCCTATCTGCCGGCATTCGCACGTCTCATACCGGCTCTGGTGAAGGCTTACGATGCCACGCCGAGCGGCGATCCGCTGAAAAGCAAACTAAAGGACCAGATCGCGTTGCTGCGGGGCTGGGACTACAAATGGTCGGATCATTCGCTGGCGACCTCGCTTGCCGTGTTCTGGGGCGACACGTTGTGGGACGAAACCATTCGCGACGCCAAAGCCGCCGGGATCGATCCTTACAGTTACATGGCCGACCACGCGACGGCAGCCGAAAAACTCAAAGCGCTGGCAGAGGCCTCCGACCGTCTCCAGAAGGATTTCGGCAATTGGCGGACGCCCTGGGGCTGGATCAACCGCTTCCAGCGCGTCGACGATCAGATCGCGCCGCATTTCGACGACGGCAAGCCGAGCATTGCCGTGCCGTTCGTCTCGTCGCGCTGGGGCTCGCTCGCCTCTTTCGGGGCAAAGCGCTATCCGAATACGAAGCGCTACTACGGCACCGCCGGAAACAGCTTCGTGGCCGTCGTCGAATTCGGGCCGAAGGTGCGCGCGGTCGCGGTGACGGCCGGCGGAGAAAGCGGCGACCCGAATTCACCGCACTTCGACGATGAGGCCATCCGCTACGCGCGAGGCGAGCTTAGGCCGGTCTATTTCTATCCCGATGACCTCAAGGGCCACATCGAACGCAGCTACCATCCCGGCGAATGAGGGACAGCCGGTAACACGCCATCGGCAGTGCCGAGCGACGCGGCCCGCCCTGCTGTGAGATCCGCAGCCGACCGCATCAGCGGATACGGGACACCGGGCTTGAGGCCTTGCCAGTAGATTCGTTCGATCAGCGGCGCGGGGTTCTCGTCCTCTTTGTCCCAATGCATGCCCGCCGTCGCCTTGGCCCAATAGGCCGGCGTCTGGGCGAAGTGAAAAGCCGCCGGGTTCGCTGCGTGCTCTTTGCCGGTGAAAGAAGCGGCAAACGGCGCCGGCTCGGCCGCCTCGAACGTCCATTGCTTTTGTCCAAGATCGAAAGCCGCCGTCATCGGCCGTTGATAAGCGTCGTAGATCGAGAGGTGGCCGATGCCGAGAATATCTTCGATCGTCGTCAGCACGTTCACCGTCGAATAGCGCTCGCCGACCACGGCATGGTGCTTCACATACGGTCCGGCGATGAAACAGACACTGCGATGCGCGTCGACGTGATCGGGACCGTCTTGTGCGTCGTCCTCGATCACGAAGATGAGCGTGGATTTGGCATAGGGGCTGTGGGCGACCGCTTCGATCAGGCGGCCCACTGCATAGTCGTTGTCTGCGACTTGCGCTTCCGGCGTATTCAACCCGTCGATCGCCTCAGCGAAGCTGCCGAGATGATCACGCATCAAGCGGACCAAGCTGAGCGCCGGAAGGTTACCGTTCGCGACGTAGCTCTGGAATTCACGATCCCATTCGATTTCGCGGTAGTAATCCGGAAAGCGCGTATCGAAGCCGCGGAAGTAAGGATCGGTCACCGGAGCGAGCTGCTGATTGGCCGGAAAAGCAACGCGCGTGCCGGTTTTATACGGCAACTCTATTTGCGGCGTGGGCGCGGCGGGGTTTTCGTAGGGACCAAGGTCAAGCATGAAGCCGTAATTGCGAACGGACAAGCCGGCGCGCATCGCCGAATCCCAGAGATAACCTTGCTGGCGCTCGCCGTCCGGACCGTCCGGCGCGGCGACGTCATTGGTGCCCGGAAGCAGGTCTGGGCTATCCGGATAACCTGGTTCTTCTTTCATGCGTTCGGCAAGCGTGTCGATCGCAACATCAACGTTGCGGTTGGTGCCCTCCCAATCATAGGAAAGACCGCGATCTGCATAATTCACCGGCAGATTCTTCGAGCCGATATCCGACTCCATGGCCGCCGTGCTCCACGGCCAGCCATTGCCGCTGACTTCACCCGTGTCGAAAAAATTATCGAGCGTGACGAAGTTCAAGGCGAGAGCGTGAGCGTTCGGCGTAATCTGCCGGCCGAATTCGGTCAACCGCGGATCGCCGTTGCCGACCGAAAGGTCGCCCAGCTCTTGGTCATAGGTGCGGTTCTCGCGCACGATGTAGATGATGTGCTTGATGCGCTGGTGCAGTATACGCATGACACGCCGGTCCGCGGCGTTCATGCGCACGGCGAGGTGGTCGTTCGCCGCTACGGTTCGGGTCAATTCGGAGAGATCATGCCGGCTCGGCACCGGCAGACTGAGAAAGCCGGCTTTGGAGCGTTGCAGGATATACTGATTGCCCGAGCGGCACCGCGCTGCCCGCACCCGATCGTAATTGTTGCCCTGACAGTATTTCGGGTTCGGCCCGGGAATGCTTTTTCCGTTCACGACGTAGAGCATTTTTCCGTCACCGCTCACGCTCACCGTGTTCGGCCAATAGCCGGTCGGAATGAGCCCCTCGACCGTCGGCTTGTCCTCTGCGAGCGCGACGATCGCGACGGCGTTCTCCCCGCCGTTGGTGACATAAAGGCGCTTCTCGTCCGGCGACAGCGCAAGGCTGTTCGGCGCCGCACCATGATAATAGGCGCCACGCGCGACCAAGGACGGCGGCGCGATGGTGCGGATCGTGCGGAGAACGCGATTGCCGGACGTATCGATCACCGAAACGACGTCGGCGTTGTCGCTTGTCACGAAAAGGCGCGTACCGGCGCGGTTCAACACCATCCGGTTGGGATTTCCTTCGACCGGAATGCGCGCCGTCACGCCGGGCGGCACGCCGGCAAGGTTGACGACGTCGATCTCGCGATCGCGCATACTGGAGACGTAGGCCGTAGCGTTGCCTTCAATCGCGACCCAGAAGGGATATGTCCCGCCCGGTTGGCCATGTCCGGGTTGCAGCGAAAGCTCGACAGGCGGACCACTTGGCAGTCCGTTCGACAACGGCACAATCGAGATGGAGTCGTTGTAGAAGTTGGCGACGACCAGCTTGCTTCCATCGGCCGACACAGCAAGTCCCGCCGCTTGCGGCTTGACCAGCAGTCCGCGCCCTTTGGAGTGCCCGAGTTTGGTGAGCGCCGCGCCGTCCTCCGACCAGCCGTCGTCCGTCTGCACAAAGACATGGATGTCGTCGTCAACGCC
This sequence comes from Alphaproteobacteria bacterium, assembly GCA_018970685.1. Classification (GTDB taxonomy): domain Bacteria; phylum Pseudomonadota; class Alphaproteobacteria; order Micropepsales; family Micropepsaceae; genus Rhizomicrobium. Next base: position 11,507 of record JAGWVX010000015.1, read on the forward strand.
GCCGGAAACGTAGAAATGCCTGCCGTCCGGCGCGAACGTCATGCCCATATACGTGTTGGGCAACTGGAGCACCTGTTTCTGCTTCGGCGTCCCACCGTCGACGTCATATACAAATACGTATTCGTTCGACGCCGGTCCTATGGCCTTGCCCTTCTGGTCGTAGAGCTTGTTGAAACCGCTCGTCAGGATCAGCAGCGTCTTGCCATCCGGGCTCAGGGCCGTCGTCACGGCTTGACCGGCGACATAGTCCGGGTAACCGGGCAAACCCGGATTGAGCCGCGAGAATTGCGCGCCCGCAGCCGCCGTCGGCGTAAGCCTGAGACCGGATGGAGCGATCGGCGTCGGGCGCACCGCCGTGGCCCAGACCGGTGCGGCGGCCAACAGTTCGAGGACCGCGCTTGCCACCAGCAGTAAAACCCCGAGACGTCCGAACGGATTTTTGGACGGCATGCAAGCTCTCCTTATGGCGCGGACATAACAGCGCGTTCGGATGGTAGGACTACGCTACGCAACCCCTACACAGATCAGCAACAAGACGATGACAGTTCTGGCCGCCGACGCGCCGTGCCGCCGTATGCCAAAAAGAGGACGGATAGACCGCCGGGAAAACGCCATTTTCGTCATAGACGAATCGGTCTGCCGCAGACACCGCCCCAAATGACGCCTTCGGTTCGTTCCACAATATCGGTGATGTATCCGTCACACACATCGAATTACCGGCCGACGGCGCGCCGCTCGCCCCGCCGGGGGACCGCACCCAACATCTCTACTGGCTTGATCGCGGCAGTCTGGCGCTCCCGTGAGATCATTAAGCTGCCGACGAATACGTATGCATTGCGTTGTCGGCGATGCCCGGCGGACGTTATCATGGCACAATAAAGAACAAGATCACGCCGGGGAAGGGAATGAAAGACATCATCTTGCGTTGCCCGGCGTATCGCCGCCGCGCAGCGATTCCCGTCGTGTGCCGGATATGAGCGAGATAGCGAACGCCCGGCCGGCCACTGCCCTCCGCGCCAAGCCGAGAGTGTCCTATTGGCAGATCTGGAACATGTGTTTCGGTTTCTTCGGCCTGCAATTCGGATTGGGCCTGCAGAATGCCAATGTCAGCCGTATCTTTCAGACGTTGGGCGCCGGGCTCGACCAGATTCCGGCGCTGTGGATTGCCGCGCCGTTAACTGGCCTTTTGGTGCAGCCACTGGTTGGATACCTCTCCGACCGCACCTGGGGTAGATTGGGCCGTCGCCGGCCTTATCTGCTGGTCGGCGCGCTCCTGTCCTCGGCGGCCCTGCTGATCATGCCGCTCTCCCCGTTCCTTTGGGTGGCAGCCGTGATGCTGTGGATACTGGACGCATCGATCAACACCTCGATGCAGCCATTCCGCGCTTTCGTCGGCGATCAGTTGCCGGTGGAGCAGCGTGCCGCAGGCTACGCTATGCAGAGCTTCTTTATCGGGCTCGGCGCCGTGGTCGCCAGCATGCTGCCCTGGCTGTTCGCCCATGCCGGCGTCAGCAATGTGTCGCCGGCCCCGGACGTTGTTCCGGACACCGTCCGCTATTCGTTTTTCTGCGGCGCTGCCGTGCTTTTCCTTACGGTGTTGTGGACCGTAGTGTCCTCTCGCGAATATCCCCCCGACGTGCTCAACACCTTTGAGGATGCGGCGCCACCTCTTCCCGAAGCCGCCGTCGGGTCCGGACGCAACCGCCGCAAAGGGCTGTTCTGGAGCGCAGTCGGATTGGCCGCGATCTATGGGGTTTACCACTTCAAATTGGATCAGCAGCTCTATCTGGTCTGTGCCGGCGCGCTGCTTTGGGGAATCGCACTGCTCCTTCAGGGCGCCGGGAAACCGCACGGTCTGTTCGGTTCGATCATGTATAACATCGAGACCATGCCGGATACGATGCGCTTGCTGGCGCCCGTGCAGTTCTTTTCTTGGCTGGCACTGTTTTCGATGTGGATCTACACGACATCGGCGGTAGCGCAAGTGTATTTCGGGTCCACCGATCCGAGTTCGGCGGCCTACAATGAAGGCGCCAACTGGGTGGGCGTTCTATTTGCCGCCTATAACGGGTTCTCGGCGCTGGCCGCCATCGTGATTCCGCTGATCGTGCGGCGTCTGGGCATGCGCTGGACACATCTCATAAATGTGTGGCTGGGCGGCGCAGGATTCCTCTCGTTCCTCTTCATCCACGATCCAAACTGGCTGCTGCTTTCGATGGTAGGCGTCGGCATCGCCTGGGCCTCCATATTATCGCTGCCCTATGCGCTGCTGTCGGATAGCCTGCCCGCGGAACGGATGGGCGTATATATGGGAATCTTCAACTTCTTCATCGTCATTCCGCAGTTGGTGGCGGCCAGCGTACTGGGCTTTTTCCTCAAAGTGATGTTTGGGGGTGCGCCAATTTACGCGCTGGCGCTTGGAGGGGTTTGCTTCTTCTTGTCCGGTGTATTGGTGCTGCGTCTGCCGAAGACCGAAAAACGATCGGCCTGAAAGGATCAGGGCTACGCGACACCGCCGCATGAACCGCGCACCATCAGCCGCGCGGGCAGCACAGTGCTCTCCACCGACTCGCCGTTCACCAGCTGCAACAGCGTCTTCACCAGAATTTCGCCGGCAAGCCAAGTGTCCTGCATCACCGTCGTCAGAGGCGGGTTGACCAGACTGGCGGCGGGAATGTCGTCGAAGCCGACGACCGAGACGGTTCCGGGCACGTCCATGCCGGCCTCTTGCAACGCCCGCATTGCGCCGATGGCAATGAGGTCACTGGCACCAAGCACGGCATCGAAGGGCTTCCCGCGGCGAATCAACTCCTGCGCCGCTTGATAGCCGGACGGCTCCGTGGTGATCGCATCCACCTGCAGATCGGCCGAGACAGAGAAACCCGCCGCGGCAAGCGCCTCGGCATAGCCGCGATAGCGATCGGAGAACTCGGGAGAGTGGCTTGAGGCGTCGCCTAAGAACGTAATGTTCCGCCGGCCGAGCGACAACAGATGGCGCGTGGCATCGAACCCGCCCTGAAAATTGTTGCAGCCGATCGACAATCCAGGCTGCCCATCCTGCACCGCGCCCCAGCAGACGAAATGCGTTCCCTGTTTTACCAGCTGCTCCAGCCGCTCGCGATAGGTCAGATAATCGCCGTAGCCAAGCAGGATGAGCCCGTCCGCCTTACCGCTATCTTCGTAATCCATGTGCCAATTGTGCGAAAACTGCTGAAAAGAAATCAGCAGGTCGTAACCGCGCCTCGCACAAGCGCGCGTGATCGAGCCCAGCATGGACAGGAAGAAGGGATTGATAAGGGAATCGTCGGTGGTGGGGTCCTCGAAGAACAGCAAAGCCAGCGTATTGGAATGCTGGCAACGCAGGTTCGACGCGTTCTTGTCGACCTTGTAATTGAGCTGCTCGGCAATGGTTGCGACTCGCCGCCGTGTGTCCTCACTGACATTCGGATCGCCACGCAGCGCGCGCGATACGGTCGACTGAGAAACACCCGCACGATAAGCAATATCGAAAGACGTGGGCTTTGCGGGCCCTCGGACTTTTACGTCACTCACGTCCGTCTGATTCCGTTTCAAGCTCCCTATAAGAATATGTCACATCCACCGCCGTTGTGCTTGGGAATTACGGTCACACAGCCGAGGGCGCGGCCGACCGGCTGGTTAGCGCTGTCATGATTTCGGTTTTGGGCATTTTATATTTCTGCCGCCAACATTACTCGGCCGGGAGCCGTGGCCGCTTTGCTCAACCCATCTGATTTTGAAGCGTAATTTCGGCACAAGCTGTCTGCTTTTCGCTGCGGTGAACGGGATCGGCAATGAGGGTTAACACTCATCAGCGGCCTCATTACGACCGTACGGCGGCATTCAATGTTTCCGGCTGTAAGCCGACATCGACATCTGTCGCTCGCCGCCGTTGCCTATCAAACGCGCCGGCGCATGTTCAATCTTCAGGGATTTGTTGGGATACACCTTTCTATCTTCGCCATACACATTGACGACGATCTGCTCCGGTCCTTTGTAAAGGATGTCCACGAACTGCTTGGTAACCGTGACTTCCAGAGGACGATCTCTCAGCAAGATACGGAAGGAGTACTTCTGCCAGTTCTCATGAATGAGCGGACTGAGAAATAGTTTGCCGTTGCGGACACGTTTGCCGCCAAATCCTTCGACGATAGCCATCCAAGTCCCAGCCATGCTGGTGATGTGAAGGCCCTCGTCCACTTCGTGATTGTAGTCGTCGAGATCCAGCCGCGACGTGCGCAAATAGAGTTCGTAGGCCTTATCCATGTCCCCGATTTTCGCGGCGAGTATCGCGTGGATGCAAGGCGACAACGAGGACTCGTGCACGGTGCGAGCCTCGTAGAAATCGAAATGACGGCGGATAAAGTCGATATCGTATTTCTCCTCGAACAAATAGACACCCTGGAGCATGTCAGCCTGTTTGATGAAAGGAGACCGGAGAATTCTATCCCAGCTCCAATACTGGTTGATCGGGCGTTGAGAAGGATCGATGTCCGCAGCGAGCTGCTGTTCTTTGTCGAGATAACCGTCTTCCTGCAAGCACAGCCGCAGCGCCTCGTCGTACGGAAAATACATGTTGGCGCAAATCTCCGCCCAGCGGGTGGTTTCCGCTTCAACGTCGAGTTTTGTTTTCGCCACGATTTCCGCAAGCCGCGCGGGCCACTTGTTTCCAACCGCCGCCAGAACCTCGCGGACATAATTCATGCACCAGCAGGCAATCGTGTTGGTGTACCAGTTATTGTTGACGTTATTCTCGTATTCGTTGGGTCCGGTCACGCCCAAGATGACGTATTTTCCCTTTTTTGCGGAGAATGTCGCGCGCTGGCTCCAGAATCGGGCGATCCCGACCAGAACCTCCAGGCCGTAATCGGCGAGATATTTGTCGTCTTCGGTGTGCCGGACATAATTGAAGATCGCATAGGCGATGGCGCCGTTACGGTGAATTTCCTCGAACGTTATTTCCCATTCGTTGTGACATTCCTCGCCGTTCATCGTCACCATGGGATAAAGTGCGGCACCGCCCGCGAAGCCCAGCTTGACGCCGTTTTCGATCGCTTTTTGAAGATGCTTGTAGCGATAGATCAGAAGATTTCGGGTTACCTCGCTCGGCGCGGTAGAAAGAAAAAAAGGTATGCAGAATGCTTCCGTGTCCCAATATGTGCTGCCGCCGTATTTTTCGCCGGTGAACCCTTTGGGGCCGATATTGAGCCTTGCATCCTGGCCGGTATAGGTCTGGTTCAGATGGAATATGCCAAAGCGGATTCCCTGCTGCGCTTTGACGTCACCCTGAATGACGATGTCGCTATGGCTCCATATGGCCGCCCATTTTGCTTTATGCGCATCGAGTAACGCTTCAAAGCCGATCTTCTGCGCAGCCAAGGCGTCTTCCTGCGCCCTGGCTTTCAGTTCGCACGGGTCACAATCCAGCGAACTTACGATTGCGGTGTATTTTTCTACGGTCGCGACCTCCCCTGCCTTGAGATCGATCTCGACGACATTGCCGGTGTAGTTCGCCGTCTTTAGGCATCCCGGATCGGCCTTGAGCACCCGGCCGTCGACCATGCACGCGTACCGCATCGCGAAACCGACGCGGAAATCCTGTTTGCGAGTTTGCGCCAGCAGGAAACCGTCGTGTTTTCCCGACTCCGTCTCAAGAATATTCCAGAATTGTTCGTTGTAATTCGAATCCCGGTTTTTCACGTCACCGTCGATGTACGGCGTAACCGTC
>JAGWVX010000362.1 GCA_018970685.1 Alphaproteobacteria bacterium
CTCGCAAGCCACCCCGGCGTCTTCGGCGCAGGTGAACTGACATACGTTCAGGACTTTATCTTGGAAGGTCACGCGGGGGGGGACTATCCGGCCGACGTGGCGACGATATCGAACGATACATTGCACCAGTTTGGCAGACGCTATCTGGAGCGGATCAACACCCTCGCGCCTCAAGCCAAGCGCATCGTCGACAAGTTACCGGCCAATTTTCGCCATATCGGTCTGATCCACTTGGCATTGCCGAACGCCCGCATCATCCATTTGCGCCGCGATCCGGTCGACACCTGCTTTTCATGTTACACCAAGCTTTTCCTGAACGGCCTGAATTACACCTACGACCTCGGCGAGCTGGGCCGCTATTACAAAGCCTATGAGGCGCTGATGGCGCATTGGCGCGCTGTGTTGCAGCCCGGCGTCATGCTCGACGTGCAATACGAAACCTTAGCCGACAATACCGCAGAAGAGATACGGCGGATCGTGGTATTTTGCGGCCTCGAATGGGACGATCACTGCCTAAAATTCTACGAAACCAAGCGAGCCGTGCGCACTCTCAGCGACCTTCAAGTGCGCCAACCGATGTTCAAGAGTTCAATCGGACGTTCTCAGCCGTATCAAGAATGGCTGCAGCCGTTGCGGGACGCCTTGAAATAAGAGGAAGGCTCTACAAATGCGGCAAATCCATTATGGCGATCAGCGGTTTGCCTAGTCTTCACGCCGCTCTGTGGAATCTTTCGAACAGTGCCGCCAACCTCGGCATCACGATGAGAACAAGCGGCATCTGCACGATCAGGCCCGAGATAATGGCAACCGCCAGCGGCTGCTGCATCGCCGACCCTTGCCCGAGCGCCAGAGCCAAAGGCAGCAGCGCGAGGATCGCGGCCAGTGTCGTCATGGCGATCGGGCGAAAGCGGCTTTTGCCTGCAATAAGACGGGCGTCTTCAGCATCTTGTCCAAGCGCCAGCTGGCTCTCGTATTCCGAGAAATAAAAGATCGCGACCTCGGTGACGATGCCGACGACCATCGTCATGCCCATCATCGCCGAAATATTGAGCTCGATGCCTGTTAGCCATAACCCAACCAGGACGGCAGGCATCGCCAGAAGCGGCATGAGTATGATCGACACGGCAAAGTCGAAACGCTCATAGAGAAACAGAAGAAGCAGGAATACGAGGAAGAATGCAGCGGCGATCACGGCCATGAGGCCGCGAAACGCGATCTGTTGTTGCGCGTACAGGCCGCCCAACTCGTAATACATGTTGCCGGAAATGAGATGGCTCTTATCAAGCAGCCGTTTAACATCCCGCACCGTGCTGCCCATGTCTCTGCCCTCGATGCGGGCGGTGACGGCAACCATTGTTTTCAGGTTATCGCGCGTGATTTCGGGCTGCCCTGTGAGAATATGCAACGTGGCTATCCGAGACAGCGCCACCTTGTGCCCATCCGGCGCGGCAATCAGCACGTTCTGCAAATCCTGGATCGAGGCCCGGACGCGCGAAGGCACCCAGACGCGCACGCCTATGACCCGATCCTGCTGCTGAACCTGCGTTGCCACGCTGCCGGACAGATAGGTTTGCATCTGCTGGGCGACTGCATCCGGCGTCAGACCCTCGATACCCGCACGCACCGGATCGACATCGATGGCCAGACCGTCTCCTGCAACCGTGACGCCGTTGTATATCTCGGTGACGCCCTGCACCTTGGCTATGAGATCGGCAACCTTCGGCCCGACTGCGCGTAGCGCAGAAATGTCGTCGCCGTAAATCTTGATCTCGATGGGCTGAGGGACGGCGGTCAAATCGCCGATCAAATCCTCCATCAATTGCGCAGTCTCAATCCGCAGACCCGGCACCTTGTCTTCGACCTGGTGCTCGATATCCGACATGACATCTTCGATATTACGCCGCGGCAAAGGTTTGAGGCGAATAAAGAAGTCTCCCGTATTCGCTTCCGTCAACCCGCCTCCGAGCTGCGTTCCCGTACGCCGTGAATAGGTCTGCACTTCCGGCGTGGCGCGGATGATCTTCTCGACCTCATCCAGCATGCGGTTGGTGCCGTGCAGCGACGTGCCGGGAGGCGCAATGTAGTCGAGGATGAAACCGCCCTCGTCCATCGACGGCATGAATCCGGACCCCACCTGCGTATAGGCAAGGCCGCCCGCCACCAGCATGGCAGATACTACGACTATCAGCATTTTGGGCGCCGCCGTCATGCGCCCATAAAGCCACTCATAGGTCCGCACCACTTTCTCGTAAATCCGCCCCCCTTCTTCGATACCGATGTCGCTTTTGGTCACCAGATAGTCGGCCAATAACGGGACTACGAACCAAGCCGCGAAAAAGGAGATCACCAGGGCACTGGCCATCGTCAGGGACAAGGCCTTGAAGAATGCGCCGGTGACGCCAGTGAGGAATGCCAGTGGAAAAAAGATGATGATCGTTGCCAGCGAGGAACCGGCCAGCGGGGACAGGAACTCTCCGACGGCTTCACGTATTGTGTCATGGATGTTATGCGCGTTGTCCTTGAGGCGGCGAACAATCTGCTCAATCATGACAATGGCGTCGTCGATGACGAGGCCGATCGCAGCCGCCATGCCACCCAGGGTCATGATGTTGAAGCTCATTCCCGTAAGCGACAGAATCAGAACGGTGGCTGCCAGCACCGCCGGAACGAACACGAGCACGATGACGGTAATCTTCAGGTTGCGCAGAAACAGGAGCAGCACGAGCCCGGCCAGTAGGACGCCGATCAGGATTGCGTCGCGCACGCTTGCCGCAGATGCCAGGATCAACTGGCTCTGATCGTACCAATTGTGGATTTCCAACCCATGCGGAAGTTTCGGCGCGTAGGCACGCAGTGCCTGCGCGACATCGTGCACAATCTGCACCGTATTGCCGTCTGGTTGCTGAAAAACCTGTACCAAAACGGCTTTTTTGCCGTCGGCGGTTACGATCGTGTAATTCGGCTCGGCGCCCTCCACGACATGCGCCACGTCGCCGAGATGTACCGCGCCGCTGGTTGTCGTGCGCACGAGAACATTTGCGATGTCCTTGACGGATCTCAGACTGTCGTTGGTGACGGCAAGCAGCAGCTTGTGCCGGTCCTCAAGTTTTCCGACCACCTGAAGAACGTTGCTCGCCGACAAAGCGGTGCTCAAATCGCTCATCGTCAGGCCGTAGCTGGCCAGCAGTGCAGGATCGGCCTGAACCTGAAATTCGCGAACGTCGCCACCCTGCACATCGACGGACGCGACACCGTTGATGGCGGACAGCA
>JAGWVX010000363.1 GCA_018970685.1 Alphaproteobacteria bacterium
GCGGCACGGCGCTCAACGTCTTCCATTCCGATCTGGACCGCCTCTCTGTCGATATCGACATCAACTATGTCGGCGCGGCCAAAAAGGAGCAGATGGATGCGGACCGGCCGGGCCTGGAGGACCGGATCGCGCGGTTGATGGAATCGAAAGGCTACACCGCGCGGCGCGAGCCGTCGGAGCATGCGGGGGGCAAATGGATTTATCGCTATGCCTCGGCACTGGGCCGGGCGGGGACCATCGAGATCGACATCAATTATCTCTATCGCGGCCCCCTTTATGGCGTGGATCGCATGCCATCGGTGGCCATCGGATCCTACCAAGCCACGAATGTCCCGGTCCTCGATATCCACGAGATCGTCGCCGGCAAGATGGTCGCGCTGGTCACGCGGCGCACCGCGCGCGATCTGTTCGATGCGCATCGGATCATCGCCATGCCGGATCTCGACTGGGCGAAGATAAAGGCGGCCACCTTGATGATCGGTGCGAGCGCCAAGAGCTTCGACTGGCGCACGGCCTCGCCGGACAACATCGGATGCGAGGTTGGCGACATCACCGGCAAGCTGACCATGTGCCTGCATGACCAGTATTTTGATCTCTTCGGCGGCCTGGCGGCATGGATCGAGAGCGCCACGGCGGAGTGCCGGGAAAAGCTCGCGCCTCTGTTTCAGTTCACGGTAGGCGAGAGAGCGTTTCTGGACGGCGTGCTTGAGCGAGGCGAGATCGATGCGTCCCCTATGGGCGCTCCCGAATCCGTGCGCGCCGCGATAGAAGCCTGTCCGGCGTTGCGATGGAAGGCGCAGAACGTCAAGACTTGGAAATCCGGTGCCAAGTCGCTGGCGCCACATATGAGACGGGGACAGCGACCACCTGAAGAGCCTACTCCATGAAAACCTAGCTGAGCGGAAATTGATGTGTCGAAACGACCGGCGTTGAGCGGTGGCGCGGAGATTGCGCACGAACTTGAGGCCGAGATTGAGCGGATTCGAGCCCGTTTAGCCGCAAATGAAGCGGAGCGAAAAGAGCTCGAGGCCGTGCTGAGGGATCTCGTAAACCGGTGCTCGGCGGTAGCCGCTGCAAATAATTCATCGCCCGCCACTACAGACGTGCCGGGGGTCACGGCCGCGTCATCCACTATGGAAAAGATCGCGCTGTTTCGGCGTCTATTCGCGGGCCGTGCTGACGTATTCCCTGTCAGGTGGGAAAACCGGAAGACCGCCAAGTCCGGCTATGCGCCCGCATGCGCCAACGAGTGGGTAAAGGGGATATGCGGCAAGCCCCAGGTCAAATGCGGGGAATGCCCTCATCAAGCCTTCACCTCGGTCACCGACGACATCATCGCAAAGCATCTGCGCGGCGGCGAGGGCGCACGCGGTTCTGGCGGCGATTTCGTGGCCGGTGTTTATCCGCTGCTTCCTGATGAGACCTGCTGGTTTCTGGCCGCCGATTTTGACGAGGAGAGCTGGGCAGCCGACGCTTTGGCTGTGCTGGAGACTTGCCAGGCCAAGGGCGTGCCCGCGGCCCTTGAGCGGTCTCGATCCGGCAATGGCGGGCATGTGTGGATTTTCTTCTCCGAGCCGGTATCGGCGCGCATCGCTCGGCAGCTTGGCGCGGCGATGCTGACCGAGACGATGGAGCGTCGCCCCGAAATAGGTTTCGCCTCATACGATCGCTTTTTTCCGAGCCAGGACACCATGCCGGTCGGGGGCTTCGGCAACCTGATCGCCTTGCCTTTGCAGCGCCGGGCGCGCGAGCTTGGTAATAGCGTCTTCGTCGACCAAGATTTTCGGCCATACGACGACCAATGGGCGTTTCTGACCGCGAGGCCCCGGCTATCGGCCAAGGCCGCCGCCGAAATCGTAGACGATGCGGAAACGCGGGGCCGCATTTTGGGCGTCCGCATGCCCGTCGAAGACGAGGATGCGGATGAGCCGTGGCGCATGACGCCGTCTCGACGCCCCAAGGCGGGCCCGGTCGGCAGCCCGTTGTCGGGCAAGATCACCATCGTGGTCGCCGACCAACTCTATATAACCCGAACCGATTTACCGTCGGCAACGACGGCGCGGCTCATACGTTTGGCGGCCTTCCAAAACCCCGAGTTCTATCGTGCGCAGTCCATGCGTTTCCCGACCTTCGGCAAGCCTCGCATTATCTCCTGCGCCGAACTTCACCCGCGTCATGTAGGGCTGCCCCGCGGATGCCTCGATGAAGCTGTTGAGTTGATCCGAGGCGAGAGCGCCGAGGTTGAGTTGAATGATCTGAGGGTGATTGGCAATCCGCTTGCGAGCCGGGTACGGTTTCAGGGGAGGCTGTCCGAGCCGCAGATCAAGGCGTTTGAGGCCCTTCTTCCGCATGAGAATGGCGTACTCGCGGCGACGACCGCTTTCGGCAAGACGGTGGTGGCCGCGGCCCTTATTGCGCAACGCGGATGCAATGCGCTCGTTCTTGTCCATCGCCGCGAGTTACTCACCCAGTGGGTGGAGCGGCTAAGGACATTCCTCGATATCGATCCGAAGGACATCGGCGTCATCAGCGGCGGATGCCGCAAGCCGACCGGCGTCATTGATGTCGCGCTGATCCAGAGCCTCGTGCGCCGAGGCGTAGTATCCGACATGGTGGCGGACTACGGCCATCTGGTTGTCGATGAGTGCCATCATCTTTCGGCGGCGAGTTTTGAGCTTGTGGCCCGCCGGGCGAAAGCGCGCTATGTCCTCGGACTGTCAGCGACGGTGGCCCGCAAAGATGGTCATCATCCGATCATCTTCATGCAATGCGGCTCTGTTCGGCATCGTGTTGATGCACGTGCCCATGCGGCAGGGCGGGGAATTGTTCACCGCGTCACGACTCGATCGACGCAGTTTCAATTGCCGTCGCCCTTGGAAGAATCGGACCGTCCTTCCATGCCGGCGGTCTATGCGGCCATCGCGCGGGACGAGTTGCGTAATAACCTGATCTTCGACGATGTGCTAAAAGCGCTAGAGGCGAAGCGGTCACCGGTCGTGCTGACGGAGCGCCGGGATCATCTCGAATACCTTCAAGTTCGCTTTTCGCGCTTCGTGCGCAATCTCGTTGTTCTCCGGGGCGGGATGTCTGCGACGGAACGCAAAGTCTCCGAGGTGCCCCTTCGAGCGCCCGAAGACCAGGAACGGCTCATCCTTGCTACTGGGCGCTATCTTGGTGAGGGCTTTGACGATCAAAGGCTCGACACGCTATTCCTGACGATGCCCATCTCCTGGAAAGGCACGCTGGCCCAATATGTTGGCCGTCTGCA
>JAGWVX010000364.1 GCA_018970685.1 Alphaproteobacteria bacterium
CGCGCGCGATCTCGCCGAGCCGTTTCTCCATCTCGGGAAATTGCCAGGCGTGAATCAGCGCGATGGCGCAGGCTTCGAAGCCCTCCGCGCGCCGCCGCGCGAACATCGCGCGCGCAGCCTCGTCATCGGGTGGGGTAAGGATTCCGCCGCTGACATCCACCCGTCCCGACACTTCCTCGACGGCTCCGTACAGCATCGAAGGCTTTCGAATCGCCAGATCGAACAGTCTGGGCCGCGTCTGGTGACCGATCTCGAGCAGGTCGGCGAAGCCTTTGTTGATGACCAGCAGCGTCCGCGCCCCCTTGCGCTCCAGCAGCGCATTGGTGGCGACGGTGGTTCCCATCTTCACTTGGTCGATCAACTGCTCCGGCACGGGCGCGTCGGGCGGCAGGCCCAGCGCGTTGAGGATGCCGGCGACGGCCGCGTCGTCGTACCGCTCCGGATTCTCACTCAGCATCTTGACGATCGAGAACGAACCATCAGGCCGCCGCGCCACGATATCCGTGAAGGTACCGCCACGGTCGATCCAGAACTGCCAGCCGCCGGTCATCGTCGCGGTCCTTGTGAAGCAGCGGGAGAATTGCATACGCTGTCCGGCAACCACAATCGGGCGGCGCCTCCGGCGGCAGCGCTTTGGCGGGGTAGGGGTACATGCTGGTTCTTTCGGGTGTTGCCGTCGTCATCCTGGGCTTTGCGCTTCGGTTCAACCCGCTGCTGGTGGTGACATTGGCGGGAATCGTCACCGGCTTGGCGGCAGGCTTCGACCCGGTCACGGTCGTTGCGATGCTGGGCAAGGCTTTCGTGGCCAACCGTTTCATCGCCGTTGCCTGGTTGGTGCTGCCGGTCATCGGCCTGCTTGAGCGCGGCGGTATCCGGGAACGGGCGCGAACGCTCATCAGGAAGATGCACGGCGCCACCACCGGCCGCGTGTTGACGGCATACTTCCTCCTGCGGCAGTTGACGGCGACGTTGGGGCTTACCTCGCTCGGTGGTCATGTGCAGATGGTGCGTCCGGTGATCGCGCCGATGGCCGAAGCTGCGGCCGAGCGCGACGGGCCGCTGGACGACGAAACCCGCGATCGCATCCGCGCCAATGCCGCAGCCGTTGACAACATCGCGGTGTTCTTCGGAGAGGACGTCTTTATCGCCATCGGTTCGATCCTGCTGATCCAGGGCTTTCTGGGTCAGAACGGCATCTCGGTGACGCCGCCACGCATCGCGCTCTGGGCGGTCCCGACCGCGCTGCTGGCGTTCGCCATACATAATGTCAGGCTCTGGCTGCTCGACCGCCGCCTGGCCCGGCGGAAGGTCGCCAAATGATCGGGCTCGACGCGATCTATATTGTCGCCGGGCTGATGTTCGCGGCCTTCGCAACCAGCCATGCGCTGGACCGTTCCAATCCGCGGCGCTGGCGCAGCGCCGTGTTCTGGGGTTGCTTCGCCGTGATCATGATCGCGGGCTCCTGGCTGCCGCATCTGGTGAGCGGCCTGTTTGTGCTCGTCATGGCGGTGTTGGCGACCGTCGGCTTGAAGCCCGGCAAGGACATCACCACCGATACCGCCGCACGCGAGACCTCGGCCGCAAACCTGCGCGACCGCTTGTTTCTGCCGGCGCTCACGATCCCCGCCGTTACGGTAATCGGAACGCTGCTGCTGCCGTTGTGGCGGATCGACGGCGTGCCCGCGATCGATCCCAAACAGGTGACGCTGTTCTCGCTGGCTATCGGTGCCGTTGTCGGACTGGGACTGGCGCTTCGTCTGTTGCGGACCAACGGAACGACGGCGGCGCATGAGGGGCGGAGGCTGGTGGATGCGATGGGCTGGGCCGCCGTCCTGCCGCAGATGCTGGCGGCGCTGGGCGGCATCTTCGCCATCGCCGGTGTCGGCAAGGTCGTCGCCACGCTCGCCACCGATTACATCCCCATGGACCTGCCGCTGATCGCGGTAGTCGTCTACACCACCGGCATGGCCATGTTCACCATCGTTATGGGCAATGCCTTCGCCGCCTTTCCGGTGATGACGGCCGGCATCGGCCTGCCGCTGATCGTCGGCAAGTTCGGCGGCGATCCCGTCGTCATGTCGGCGCTCGGCATGCTGTCGGGCTTCTGCGGCACGCTGCTGACGCCGATGGCCGCCAATTTCAACATCGTGCCTGCCGCCATTCTGGAATTGCGCGACCGCAATGCCGTGATCAAGGTGCAAGCGCCGACCGCCTTCCTTCTCCTGTTCTGCAATACCGTTATGATGGCCCTGTTCGTCTTTCATCGGTGACCGCCATGTCTGAGAACCGTCTCACTGCCGCGCTTGCCGATCGCTTCGCCGCGATCGCGCTGGGCCACGTCACGCGCGAGTTTCCCAACAAACTCGATCACGTGCTGAACGAGCCGGGCGATGCGCGCACGCCGCGCGATCTCCATCCCATCTTCTACGGTAGCTTCGATTGGCACAGCTGCGTGCATGGCTACTGGATGATGGCGCGGCTGCGCCGGCTGTTTCCCGACATGGCAAAGGCGGGCGACATCGCGAAATTATTCGACGATGTTTTTGTCGTCGAGAAGGTTGCGGGCGAACTCGTCTATCTCTCGCGTCCGCTTGGCGCCGGTTTCGAGCGACCCTATGGCTGGGCCTGGCTGCTGATGCTGGCGGCGGAATTGCGCCGGGACGACACCGCGCGGCGCTGGTCGGCGGCGCTGCGGCCGCTGGAAGAGGCGTTTGTCGCGCGCTTCACCGCTTTCCTGCCGAAACTCAGCTATGCCATCCGTGCCGGCACACATTTCAACACGGCCTTCGCGCTGATCCTGGCGGCGGACTACGCCGATGTGGCTGGTGATGCTGGGCTTCTACACCTGCTGGCCGAGTGCGCACAGGAATGGTTTGGACAAGATCGCGGCGCCGTGGCCTGGGAGCCGAGCGGCGACGATTTCCTCTCGCCGACGCTGACCGAGGCCGTCTGCATGCAGCGCTTGCTGTCGGCGGCGCAATTCTCCGGGTGGTTTGCCGCCTTCCTGCCGGATCTTGCGCGCGGCGAGCCGAAGGCCCTGTTCGAACCCGCCTTCGTCAGCGACCGTAGCGACGGCAAGATCGCGCATCTCGACGGCCTCAACCTCAGCCGCGCCTGGTGCATGCGTGCCCTGACCGAATCCGTGCAGGGTGATCCGCGCGAAGCCGTCTTGCACGCGGCGGCCGAGAAACATTTGCGGGTCGCGCTGCCCCACGTCGCCGGCGATTATATGGGCGAGCATTGGCTCGCCACCTACGC
>JAGWVX010000365.1 GCA_018970685.1 Alphaproteobacteria bacterium
CGCGTGCCGTCGATCCATCCCATGCTCGCCGTCGCGCCCGCCGGCGTCATCATCCACAATCCGGAGTTCGCCCGCTGGGCTGCGTCGGACAAGGGCGATGAGGCGGTGATCGACGGCGCCAAGGCGCTGGCTCTGACCGCGCTCGAGCTGATGGCGGATCAGGCGATGATGGGCGTGGTGCGCGCGGACTTCGAGGCCACGGCCGAACTGTCCCGGATGGCCGTCGCCAAGACGGGGGACAAGCCGCCGATCCACAATCACGGCGCCCATGTGGGCTGCGGCTGCGCGTGAGCGCTTGGCTCGCCGTCGCCGCGGTGAACGGCGCCCTCGCGGTTCTAGCGGGCGCCTTTGCGGCGCACGGGTTGGAGGGGCGGCTTGATGCGCATGCGCTGGAGATCTTCCAGACCGGCGCTCGCTACCACATGTACCACGCACTGGCCCTGGGTCTTGCCGCCCTGGCGATGCGCGGCGATGCCGCGCCCCGTGCGCGGATTTCCGCCTGGTTCTTTTTGTCCGGCATCGTGCTGTTCTCCGGTTCGCTCTATACTCTGGCGTTGACTGGTTCGTCGGCGGTCGTCTTCGTGACCCCGGTCGGCGGCGTGGCGTTTCTGAGCGGTTGGCTGGCGTTGGCCTGGGCCGCCATGAAGCTGAAGGCGTGAGAGCCCGGGGAACAAACTGATGATCTCCTTTCCGTCGCCGACCATGATCAAGACCAACGGCATTGATATGGCCGTGTACGAGGCCGGACCAAAAGACGGCATCCCGGTCGTGCTTTGCCATGGGTTTCCGGAACTCGCCTATTCCTGGCGCCACCAGCTACCCGCCCTGGCCGCGGCGGGTTACCGCGTGGTGGCGCCCGATCAGCGCGGCTACGGCTTGACGAGTCGGCCCGCTGCCGTGGAGCAGTACGACATGGAGCACCTGACCGCCGATCTGGTCGGAATGCTCGACGCCTTCGGCATTCGGAAAGCCGTCTTCTGCGGTCATGACTGGGGCGGCGTAGTGGCCTGGAACATGCCGCTCCTTCACGGCACCCGCGTGAAGGGGGTCATCGGCCTCAACACACCCTTCTTCGCCCGCCCCCCCTTCGACCCCATCACGGGGCTGCGCGCTGCCTACGGCGACGACATGTACATGGTCGAATTCCAGAAACCTGGCGCAGCCGATGCGGTTCTCGCCAAGGATGTCGCACGCAGTTTCCGCTTTTTTATGCGCCGCAACGCCATCACCCAGGCGGAGTTCCAGGCCGCTCCAAAAGAAGCCCGCAGCCTAGCGCTGCTTCATGCATTCGCAAGCGATGAAAAAGGCTGGCGTGGGGAACCATTGCTTACGCTTGAAGAGTCGAAGGTTTATGTCGACACCTTTACGCGCACCGGCTTCACCGGCGGCATCAACTGGTACCGCAATTTGACGCGCAACTGGCAGCGTTCGGCGGCAATCACGCAGTTGGTCAACGTGCCGAGCCTGATGATTATGGCAGAGGACGACGTCGTCTTGCCGCCAAGACTAACCGACGGCATGGCCGAGTATGTGCCCGATTTGGAGAAAGCGTTGATCCAGCGCTGCGGTCATTGGACACAGCAGGAGTGTCCGGACAGTACCAACACAATCATAATTGACTGGCTTAAGAGGCGCTTTATTCCAGGACTGGACTAGCGCGGCACGATGGCTGATGCACGTGAATTGGATACATTTTCCTATGCCAATGCGGAGGATCCGCGGCTTAAGCGCTTCATCATCCGACTGATCGAGCGCACGACGGGGCAACCCTATTTGCGGTGGCTCTACGAAGATTATCGGAGCAATCCCCCAACAAACGAGAGTTTCTGGGATTCCGCCATCCGCCGCCTCGAACTTAGTGTCACTTACGACGAGGACAAACTCGCCGCATGGCCAAAGTCCGGTCCGCTGGTGGTGGTCTCCAACCACCCCTTCGGCGTGTTGGATGGACTCACGATCTGTTACCTGGCTGCGAAGGTCAGAAGCGACTTTCTGGTGCTGGCAAATTCCGTTCTTTATCGTGCCGACGAAATCAAACCCTTCATGCTACCGATTGACTTTGCGGAGACGAGAGAGGCCCTAAGCACGAATTTGAAATCGCGCACGCAAGCCAAGGCGCACCTTATGGCCGGCGGCTGCCTAATGATCTTTCCCGCCGGCGGCGTATCGACCACGCCCACGATGTGGCATAAGCACGCCGTTGACGCCGACTGGAAGACCTTTACCGCACGATTAATTACGCAGGCGCGCGCACCGGTGGTACCTGTCTATTTCGCTGGCCAGAACAGCCGATTGTTTCAAATCGTGAGCCACATCAGCATGACGCTTCGCCTTTCTCTCTTGTTCAAGGAGGTTCACAACAAGATAGGCAGCGAAATCAGGGTGCGCATAGGAGACGTCGTACCATACGACACCGTTGCGTCGATCATAGACCGCCACGCTTTCATGCAATACCTGAGGCAGATGACCTATGCGCTGGGTACTGGCGTGAAAAACCCGCCCAAACCATTCGTGAGGCGACCCAAACGTGCGCCACGGCAGCCGTCCGCACGCATAAGGGGGGCAGCATGAGCGCACGCCCCAGAGTTGGCCTGTTTGTCACCTGCCTCGTCGATCTTGTTCGTCCTACGATTGGTTTTGCCGCGGTGAAGCTTTTGGAGATGACTGGTTGCGACGTTTCCGTGCCTGCCTCACAGACCTGCTGCGGTCAGCCGGCCTGGAATGCTGGCGCGGATAAACACGCCGCTGAGATTGCGCGTCGGGTTATTGATGCATTCGAAACCTTTGATTATATCGTCGCCCCGTCTGGATCATGCGCGGGCATGATTCGCCGCCATTACCCAGAATGTCTGAAGGACGACGCGGTTTACGCGCCCAAGGCGCGTGCGATGGCGGCTAAGACACACGAGCTGATGTCTTTTCTGGTGCGTATTCGTGGTATGACAAAAGTCGAAGCGAAATTTCCCGCGCGCGTCACCTACCACGTCTCCTGCGCCTCTTTGCGGGAGATGGGCGTACGCGATGAGCCACGGCAGCTCCTTTCTTCGGTGGAAGGATTAACAATCGTAGAGCTTAGCGAGCCAGAAGTCTGTTGCGGGTTCGGCGGTTTGTTCTCGGTCAAATATCCCGAGATTTCCGAGCGTATGGCCGACGACAAGATATCGGACGCGATTTCGACTGGTGCAGAGATATTGGTTGGACCGGACCTTGGCTGCCTGCTGCATTTGGCAGGTCGAAT
>JAGWVX010000016.1 GCA_018970685.1 Alphaproteobacteria bacterium
CCTTGAGCCCTTCTTCGTTCAGCAGAAGCAGCGCCTCAAACCCGTCTCCCTGTGGATTGAGAGGATCGAACTTTGCCTTGCGCGCAAATGCCCATATTGAATCAGGGTTATGCGTCATCACGCGGTGTGCCACGGCAGGCTTCGCCAATCCTCCAATCCTGGCCTCTGCCTCGGCAAGCAACCGGTCCAGCAGCGCCGTATTTGGGCGAAATATAGTCAGCCGGCGTGCCAATCGAGACACGTCCAACTGCTCTAGCGGGTGCCTTTTCTTGGTGTTTTTCGGGTCGGCATGGGGCGGACGCACGAGCGCAAGGGAGTGTTCCGTCATCCTTTTTTCAACCCCCATCTATATTTCGTGTATGTTCTAGGGGAAGGAGTTGGGTCCGTATGCAGACGCCAAGCGAACGCCGTGTTCTCTATGGTGAACATGTCGTTAAAGCGCAATCGAAAGTCCAAATTGACTGGGAGGGCGCTCGCCTGTTTCTAGAGCTGGTCCGCTGGGGAAGCTTTCGTGCTGCCGCTGACCACATTGGACTGTCTGTCAACGCGTTGCGCCGCAAGATCGGCGACTTTGAACGGACGCTTGGCCTTACGCTCATTACGCGGCACGTGGACGGCATTCGTCTCACGGGAGAAGGCGATAAAATTTTTGCTGCGGTCAATCAGATGGAACAGGCGGCTTTCGCGCTTGTGCAGGCGCGGGACCGGACCGACAGCTCGCTGGCCGGCCAGGTTCGGCTGGCGGTCACCGAGGGGTTGGGAACGTTTTGGATAGCGCCGCGGTTGGTGGAATTCCAGCGAGCCAATCCGAAGCTTCTGCTCGACGTAAATTGTGCCATGCATTCGGCCGACGTTCTGCGTCTGGAAGCCGACATCTCCGTCCAGCTGACACGCCCGACGGCGAAGGACCTTCGGGTGGTAAAGCTCGGGAGGCTGCATTTCGTGCCCTTCGCCTCCCAGTCTTACCTTGACACTTACGGCATTCCTGGAACCGCGGCGGACTTCGTAAAACACCGGATCGTCGTCCAGGCCGACGAGGAGCCGCTTTGGGAGCAATTGTACGAGCGTGTATTCCCCGGCATGCGTCCAGAAGGACTGGTCACGCTGCGCACCAATGTAAGCAGTGCGCACTACTGGTCCATTGCCAAAGGCGCCGGCATCGGCATGCTGCCGACCTACGCGCGGGCGATCGGCGCGCCGGTCGTTCCCCTCGACCTCGGAGTCTACGTTCCGATCGATATCTGGATGACCTATCACGAGGGTGTCGCCCGCATCCCCCGCGTCAGGCGTCTCGTCGATTGGCTGATAAGCGCGTTCTCTCCGCGGACGTTTCCTTGGTTCCGCGACGATTTCATTCCGCCGATGGAACTGGCGCACCGCTACGATGGTCAGCCTCTCATCAACCTGTTCGCCGGTTTCAGCGGCGAGAGCTGCAAGGTCGGTTGATTGGCGCCTTAATGCGCCAGCGGAACGTAGTGCTTCAGCTTGCCGGCCGCCGTACGTTCGAGAAGAGCAATCTTTTCGATCGCGATTTCCGGCTCCTGCAGCCCGTAGCTGAGGAAGGCTTGCCGCATTTTTGACGACAGCCTGGCGGCATCCACGTTCCCCTTGCTGCGATAGACGAGGTGTGCGCCGCGTGGCGTTTGGCGGATCTGATACTCGAGGATGCTGGGCTGTTCCAGCACCGCGAGTTCCAGTGTCGCGGGGTGCACCGAAATCTCCCCGTAGCGGAACATCTCGAGGCTGCGGCCGTGGACTTGGCGGACTTTCTGATAGGCGGAACCGCAGGCGCAGGGCCGGTCGTCCATTTCGAATATGTCGTCGATGAAATAGCGGATGATTGGAAGCGCCTTGTTGAAAAGGTTGGTGATGTATATTCCGGACGACCGCTGCCCCGGCGCTACGGGCGCGCCGGCGGCATCCACCGGTTCTATGACGACGAGGTCCTCGCTGACATGGAACCCGTCGCCGCAAGGGCACGCAAATGTGCCGCCGCCTTCGCTTGTTCCCCAGCACGTCAGGACGTCGGCCCCGGGCCAAGCCTCGCAAGCGGCGCGCCGGCTGGCCTCCGGGAGATGCTCGGCGCCGAAATAGATGACACGCGGCTCGATCTTGAGCTCTTGGGCTTTAGCCGCGGCGACGAGCGCCGGGATGAGGCTTGGATAGGCGCCGAGAAAGTGGGGCCGTATCGCATTCAATTCGGGGATCAGTTCGTCGATGGACCTCCAGGCGGAAAATCTGTGCGTCGGGTTCTTCGGATTGGAAAATATCCGGCTCATGACATAGGAGCCGTGCGCGGATTTTTCCGCGGCGATCGACGCGATCCGGATATGTTGCAGCGCATCGGTCCCGCCTGCGGCGAGCGGCGCAAGGGCGGCTATGAATCCCCGGGCCATGCTGGCCCACATGATGGCGGACGCGGACCAATCATAGAGGAACAGCCCCGGCCGTCCTCCGGTTCCCCCGGAAGCGATCAGCACATTGTCGCCCCAGATGTAAAACTGATCCGTCATATTCCGCAGCGACTGCTCTGCTTCGTGGCGGCTCGCGCCGGGAATGGTCACGATCTCGTCCCAGTTCTCCATCAGGTCGCCTTTGTTCATGGTCGGGAGGCGGGCCAGGTCCGCCGCGGTTGCGGTGGATGGATCGAGATGAGCAACGCGGCGGGCATGCCAGGGCGAGCGCGCTTTGACGTGCAGCAGGAGATCGCGGAAAGCGCGTGTTTTGTGGGCCTCGATCTGCGCACGCGACCACGATAGCCGCCCTGCAATTTCCGGCATCAGGTCGGTGAAAAGCGTGTAATGCCGTGCTCGCTGCTGTTCGATATTCGTCTCGGCCACAATCCAATTCCTTTTCCGCCGGAGGCACGAATAGGTTCATGCCGTCCGCCCGCGAGGTCTGCTGGCGGAACCGCCCAAAATGTGCTGCACCATTTATAGTTGAGCGCCGACGGCGCACCAATTGCCGATCTAGGGGGTGGGCGAAATGCCGCGCTTACGTGGCGTCGCCGCTGCGGCCGTTTTCGGCGGTCTTCACGTCCATTGGTAACGCTAGACAAAATGCGCCGAAGAGAAACGCCAGAGCGACAATCCCGGCGGCAATCCAATAGCTTCGCTCGGCCTCGGTTATCATGCCGGTGCTGTTGAGGTAGCGCTTTGCGCGTTCGGCCTTCAGAATCCGCCACAGATTTCCGCGGATATCGTCGCTGATCTTCTTGGCATAACGGGCAGCGGGGGAGTTTCCAATCTCGCCGCGGTATTCGGGTTTGGCGAGCATGGCGTACAGCGCGTTGCGCTTTTGCATGAGGGGCACGATCGTATCGAATTTCTTCAGTTGCGGCGGGTCGTTTCGCACCGAATATCGCAGCTTGGCCATCGCCGCGGTGAGTTCCCTGTGATCCGCGTCGATGCGGTCCCGGAACGCCGTGCTGCCGCTCAGGACATATCCGTATTGCGCCCCTTCGTAATCGAGCATGCGCGTTTCGACGGTCGTGACTTCCAGCATGGTGTCTTCGGTGGTTTCGGCTTCCCGGCGGCTATTGCTGAGGCTGGACAGCGTGAAGCTCATGAGGATCAGCGCCGCGACCATGAAAACGCCGTTCACCACGAGAAACTGCAGCCTCGGTCCGCGCAAGGCGCCAAGCCGTGCGAGCAGAGGATGTCGCGCTTTCAAGATGGTGGTGGCCTGCATCCCGGAACCGTCGAAGACAACCCGAAGATGTTAGGGATGCCTGCTTAAGAAACCGTGGAACGTGTAGCCGGCGTTAACCGACTTGCCCAGAGGTACGCGTCCTGGAAGAGGTAATGATGAATAGCTGTGCAATGGGAAACGCCGAGCCGCCCGGGAGGGAGCAGCTCGTCGGAACGCTGCGC
Source organism: Alphaproteobacteria bacterium (assembly GCA_018970685.1). Taxonomy (GTDB): domain Bacteria; phylum Pseudomonadota; class Alphaproteobacteria; order Micropepsales; family Micropepsaceae; genus Rhizomicrobium. Next base: position 3,873 of record JAGWVX010000016.1, read on the forward strand.
CGTCATCGCCGCCTCATCCCTGTATCACAAACGTTATGATGTGAGGCGCTTTGAAATATGGACTATCAAGTCGAATTTAAACCCGTCGGAGACAATGCCAAGGCTGGGATCGCACCGAGTTCTCGAAATACTTATTCGAGCTCGTCGCTTGTGACGGCTAGAACGGGATGATTTTAGGTGTGTTCGAACAAACAAAACATGTCATCCCGGCCAAGCAACGCGAAGCGCTGCGCGAGCCGGGATCCACCGGGACAAAGGCGGGATTGGGACTTTTGCCCAACGATCCAAATCCGGACTGCCCTCTCCGTGGGTCCCGGACAGCCTCGCTTCGCTCGACTTCCGGGATGACGGTTTTGGTTCGAGCGAAAATCATCGTGCGCTAGGTGAGATTAGCGAGAGGAGTTGAGTTTATATCTTTGAATTTCCCGAAGAATGGGTAGGTCGGAGCAGAGTCATATATTGATTGCATAAAGTATTAAATTATGATACTTTACGATAATGAAAAATGACACCGGCCGCCATGCTCGCGACTATGCCGCCGATCTGGCGGCCAGCGGGCGCTACAGCTTTTCCTCGCAAGAGGCGCGGCGCGCGCTCGGCGTTTCGGCCGATGCAGCCAAGCTGGCGCTCAATCGCCTTATCAAACAGGGCGTACTCGCATCGCCGGCGCGCGGCTTCTACGTCATCGTGCCGCCGGAATACCGCGCGCTCGGCTGCCTGCCGGCGGATCAGTTCCTTCCGGCGCTGATGAAACGGCAGAAGCGTCCCTACTATGCGGGACTGCTGTCGGCGGCGCAGTATCACGGCGCGGCGCATCATCGGCCGCAGACGTTCCAGGTGATGACCGTAGGGCCGCGCCGTGCGATCGTCTGCGGCCGAGTGCGCGTGTCGTTCTTCGTGCGCAAGAACATCGCCAAAGTGCCGGCGCAAAGCTTCAACACGCCGCGTGGCACCATCCTGGTTTCGACGCCGGAAGTCACCGCCATCGATCTCGTCGGTTATCACGACCGCATCGGCGGGCTCGATCAGGCAGCCACGGTTCTCGGCGATCTGGCGGAGGCACTCGATCCGGACAAGCTTGTCGCCGCGGTGCGGAGCGTGCCGGTGTCTTGGGTGCAGAGACTCGGTTATCTTCTCGAACGCGTGGATGCGCGCGATAAAGCCGCGGCGCTCAAACCCTATGTACGGGCGCAAGCGCGCAACGCCGTCGCCCTGCTTCCGTCCGCGCCGCGAACAGGCGCCATGCGGAACGACGATTGGAAGCTCGACATCAACGCGGAGCTGGAGCCAGACCTGTGATCCCGCGCGACTACATCACCGAGTGGCGCGCACACGCGCCCTGGGTGCAGGATGTCCAGGTCGAACAGGACCTCGTCATCAGCCGCGCACTGGTGGAAATCTTTTCGCAGCCGGGTCTTTCCGACGCGCTCGTCTTTCGCGGTGGGACGGCGCTCTACAAGCTTTACCTGACTCCGGCCGCGCGTTACTCGGAAGACATCGGTGCGCCGTGACGGCGCGGGAGGGTAACATGTAATAGAATGTGACCCTCTCAGCTTTGCTGATTTTCGACCGACGGCTGCAATGCCGTCCTTTTCGTGGGAGCAACGGAAAGAAGGGGACCGAAAAGCTGAACCGGGCGTCGCCGGTTTGGTGTCATAAGCAGATCGGTCTTAACTGTACCGGACGGAAACCATCATGACCGGGCCGGGCTACCGCAGTGCCCAAGGTGAGACAACGAAGTGCGTGGTTGAAGCCTCTGAATATCCGAGACGTCTCTTATACGGGATGGCGTGGGAGACACATGAAAGCGATCAGACATGGCAGGGCTCAATGTTCTCTGCTGAGGAGTGCGAGCAATACGCACTCGGCGTGGGCAAGCTCACTCACCCACGCTCCGTATCGCCAGGGGTATAGCGCACCACCTACAGGCACAAGGTCGGAAATCGGAACACGGGAACTTGAATCGTCTGCCCAGTAGGAAGCTGGGCTAGCCGCGACGGCAGGAGATGGACGCGTTCAAGGGCGGAGCCTTCGTAGTAGTCAGAGCGCCGGGAAAGCCGGGCACAAGGCGAAGGAAGGTAGGAAGACGATCAGTTAGCGTGGCGGAGGAGTGATCGGTGGACACGGATCATCGGGCTGATGAAACCTGGGTACTCGGCGTTCAGCGCAAACTGTATCAGTGGAGTAAGGCAAATCCCGACGATCAATGGCGGGACATGTGGGGCTGGTTCACAGACCCGCGCATGTTGCGCAGTGCCTGGCGTCGTGTGTCCGCCAATAAGGGCGGCCGCACAGCCGGGGTCGACGGGATGACCGTGGGACGCATCCGGAAACGGGGGGAGGATCGCTTTCTTGCTGGACTACAAGCTGAATTGCGCTCCGGCGCATATCGGCCGAGTCCGGCAAGACGCAAGCTCATCCCCAAGGCTGGTAAACCGGGGCAATTCCGGGCCCTGGGCATACCCACGATCAGGGACCGCGTGGTTCAAAGCGCGGCCAAAATACTTCTGGAGCCAATCTTCGAGGCGCAATTTTACCACGTCTCCTACGGGTTCCGACCCGGACGGAGTACGCACGGCGCCTTGGAGCATATCCGCCGGGCTGCCCAGTCGCACAAGCGCGGCAACGACACCCGACGGTACCGGATGTCATATCCTTGGGTCATCGAAGGAGACATCAAGGGCTGCTTCGACAACATCAACCACCATTATCTGATGGAACGGCTGCGCAAGCGTATTGCCGACCAACGGATAATTAGGTTGATCGGACAGTTCCTAAAATCCGGCGTGTTAGCGGAAGACCAGTTCTTCCGCACGCAGGTCGGCACCCCGCAGGGCGGAATAATCTCACCCCTTCTCGCCAACATCGCACTAAGCGCGATCGAGGAGAGATACAAACGGTGGGTGCATCCCGACCCAACGGGGCGAGTGTCTCGTCAACCGATGCTCTTGGCGGCATCAGCAAGACGCAGATGGGATCGGCAGGCAGGACACTGCGTGTACTTCCCAGTGCGTTACGCGGACGATTTTGTGGTCCTGGTCTCTGGTACACAGGAAGACGCCATTGCGGAGAAATCCGCGCTAGCGAAATACCTGCGGGAGACATTGGGCCTCGAATTGTCACCGGAAAAGACGAAGATCTCTGCCATGACGGACGGGTTCGAGTTTTTGGGATTCCGCTTCGTTGTGCAGTGGGATAAACGATACGGATATTGCGCACGTGTGCAAATCCCAAAATCAAAATCCCGCGATCTTCGTCGCAAGGTCAAGGAATGTACCGGACGCAGTAACGCCCGAGGCACCCTTGGCGCAAAACTCCAGGAGTTAAACCCTATCCTGCGCGGATGGGCCAATTACTTCCGCTTCTGCTTCGGAGCGAGCCGCGTGTTCACCAGCCTCGACTGGTACACGGGCGATCGACTCTGGCGCTGGCAGCGGAAGGTTCGCCCAAACGCTAACGCCAGCGAGATTGCAAAAGGCCGACAGCGCAGCAGTCGCCGTCCAACGGTACGACTGTGGCGCGACGGACCCATCGAGCAGTACATGCTTGCATGGACACCGGTCTGCCGATTCCGTCTTGCTTGGATGGGTACGCCTCACTTCGCCATGTCTTCTGGCGAGCCGGATGCATAACGAAAGGTGCATGTCCGGTTCTGGGAGGGGTGGTGAGAATCCGGTCGTCGTAAGGCGATACGGCGCTCGCCACCTACTCTACATCTGGTGCAGATGCGGGCCGAGCAAGCGGGCAAAGCAATGAGCACGCTACGCACCGTGCTCGATCCCTGGTTAGGCGAACCGCGCTGGAAACAGAGCGAAGGGCGCATTACTTTTTCCTACCGTTTTGCATCAGAAGGTGCGCCGCCGCTCAAGATGCGGCTGAAGGTCGAGATCAATTCCCGCGAACATTTCGCGGTCCATGGCTTCGTGCGGCGACCCTTCCGCGTGCAGTCGCGCTGGTTCAGCGGCGGTTGCACCATCCCGACCTACGGTCTCGACGAGTTGCTGGGCACGAAATTGCGCGCGCTGTACCAACGGAAAAAGGGACGCGACCTATTCGATCTGACGACGACGCTTCACGGCGGCGCCGATCCGGCTCGCGTGGTCGAAGCATTTTCGACTTATATGAGACACGGCGGCCATCAAGTGACCCGCACGGATTTCGAGGAAAACCTCGAAGACAAGCTCGCCGATCCGCAATTCACTGCCGACATCGGAGCGCTTTTGGCGCCCGGTCATGTCTGGGATATCCACGCGGCGGCGAAAGCAGTTCGCGAGGCCCTGTTGATCCACTTGCCGGGGTGAGCGCCGGCTTACTCAAATTCGGTTTTCTCGTTGCGGCGCCTGCCCCCGCGGCGCGCGTATCTCTTCGGCCAATACGCCGAGCACGCCCAAAGTGATGAAGATGTCGCTGGCGTTGCAGACGAACAGCGGAATTGTGCCGAGGTGCACGGAGAGAAAATCGAAGACGGCTTTGTGAACCGCGCGATCGACGATGTTGCCGAGCGCACCGCCGACGATCAGCCCGAGCGAAGCGGCCAGCAGCGGCCGGTCGGTCCGGAACGTCCACACCGCCAGCGCCGCGACCATGGCGATCAGGCCGAGCGACAGCGCGACGCTGCCGAGATCGCTCGCCTGCCAGAACAGGCTGAAGGATATGCCGCGGTTCCAGACGTAACGGATGTCCAACAGATGCGGGATGAGCGTGGCGCCGTCCAGCATCGCCCGGGAGGAGAGGGCGAAGCGCTCGACGGCAAGGTTCAGCAGCAGCGCGGCCGTCGCGGCTGCCGCTGCGATCAGCCGGGCGGCGGTAACTTTGTCTAGACGGTCGAACATGGGATGGCGAACTCTTCGGCGACTCGCCGCGCAGCATGCCCGCAGCGGCGCATTAAATCCAATTTGAAGAAATTCCCCCTGCCATGTGTTTACGAATGGTTTCCCCCATCGGGTCTACTGAAGGCGATACCTGCCCGACGACTGGCGCCAGCTTTATCCGCCGAAAAAATCTTCTGTCCTTTCGAACGCTACACGCGCTTGCGCAAAGGCGTCCTGTTATCTCGTGCCGGACGCACTCAAGGACGAACCGGCCGATGCATTTACGGTTGTCATCCTCAATTTCGTGCCGATCATCCAGGTGATCGTCGGGCAGATTCGGTATGACGCGAGAGGGGCTATCAAGCGTCTATTCGACTTGGATAGACGAGTTTTTCGGCTTCAATGCGCGGATCGCGAGCCAAAGCGCCGAGCGCCGTCATGAAATCAGCTCGGCAAATGCAGCTCCCGATCCAGGCCCAATCGACTGCGAACTTGTCCGAGCCGGTCGTCGAGATCGATGTCGCTTGCCGAGGCGATTTCCAGATTGCGGTCCTCGAAGACGTCGCTTTCCGGATGTTCCTGCCGCCACAGGTCTACCGTTTCGTCTCGTCGACGGATCAAGAATTCTATATCCTGCCGGAACAAGACAATCATCGCCGAGATCCAGCGATTGAGCGGCCAGGACGGGCGGGACAGGTCGATCGCAAACCGGTCCAGCATGGCGATGACGTCGTCGGCACGATACCAAGTTTCGGCCGTCACCCAGCGGTTTGTCGTAAACAGGCGGACGGGGCGGCCCTCGCGGTTCATCGAGATCGCGATGAGATGGCACAGCGCATTGTCGGCCGCGGGGTCTATAGGCGACGACGGCGCCGGAAAGGGTTGAACGCCGGGCGGCATGCCCGCGACCCTGAGAAATGTGTGGAAGTGCCCGTAATCGTTCCATGGCCCGCGGTTCTGCGGGTGGGCGTGGAAGTAGTATTGCGCGCGGCTCTCGGAATCGTACACGTCGTCGGGCGGATAGTGGTCGTATTCGATGAAGCGCCGGCCGCCGAGCGCCTCGGCCACGAGGTTTGAGCCGCTCTTCTCCAGCACACGGATGCAGTCGACGACCTCGACGGCCGCATCGGCCACGCGCTCCAACTCCAAATCTGCCGGTGGTTCAATCATCGCATGTGCTCCGTCGCCGGAATGCCGTGTACGCGCCATAAGAGGCAACACAGAACGGAACGGAATAGGTCATAAGGAGCTTCGTGAAATCGACGGAATGCCCCGCCACGATCTCGCTGCCTTGGTTGATAACATTGAGGATCGTCCCGACGACCACCGCCACCAGCAGCGATCGCGCGACGATCGGCGGCGAAAATGCCTTTCGCAAGGCATTTCCGCGAATCTTATCCGAGATGTGCCGCATGAGGTCGTCCGTCGAATGATGCTTCAGTACTGCGTCGTGAGCCGCAATAGCCAATCGGGAGAATGGGCGACGAGGAATGCCTCGGCATCGTGACCGGCACCGGTCAGAATGGCAACGCCTGCAAGTATCAGTACAACACCCAGCAGCGCTTTGGCGAAACGGCCGGTGGACGCGATGCGCGCCCGCCAGCGCAGGAACGCAGCGCGCGAAACCGTTCCAAGGGTCAAGAGAGGAAGAACCGCGCCGCCGCTGAAGGCGATCATTGTCGCGGCGGCTTGGGCCGAATTGTGGCCGCTCGCCGCCATGAGCGCTGCCGCGCCAAGCGTGGGGCCGGCGCAAGGGCTCCACACGGCGCCAAACAGCAGGCCGAGGCCGAACTGTCCCGATAATCCGGCCATCGAGGACCGACCGAATTTCCGCTCGAAGAAATCTCCAACAGGACTTGCAGCAGCGGCGAGCTGGGACTGCGCCTGGGGTACGACGAGGATGGCACCGATCAATACGAGCAGAGCGGCGGCGATGCTCTGGAACGCGCTGCCGACAAAGCCGACGGAAGCGCCCAATGCGGCGAGGAACAGGCCGATGGCGGTGAACGACAAGGCCAGTCCCGCGGCCAGAGCCAGGGGACCGAAGCGATGGGCCGAAACGGCGCCGCCGACGGCGACGGGAAGGATGGGCAGCACACAGGGCGAAAGGACCGACAACAGTCCGGCCAAGAAGGCGAGGGCAAGCTGGCCGGCGAAGATCAATTGAGCCTCCTAGTCGGTCGCGCGGCGCATCATGGCCTCGATGACATCGGGGTCGGTTGCACCGACGACGCGGGCGACTTCCTTCTTGCCCTTGAAGATGATCAACGTGCTCTGCATGGTGGCGCCGAACCGACGAACGGCGTCCTTTTGGGTATCGAAATCCAGGTCGAGGACGACAAAATGCGAGAAAGCCGGTTCCGCCAGCGCCTGATGGACGACAGTTGCCTGGACTTTGCATACCGGACACCACGATGCGGCGATATCGACGAGAACCGGACTCCCGGACAGCTGCGCCCGTGCAAAACGCTCAGGGCTGTAAGCCGTCTGCTCGGAGGCGAATGCGGAGCCGGCCAAAATGACGCCGGCCACAACAAACCCGATCGCGATTTGGAGAATGGTCTTCATGCGGAGCCTCATATTTGACGGCGAGAGCAGGCGTTAGGCCGCGGCTTCGGCGCGCTTCCAGCCATAGACGGCGCCGAGCGTTGCACCGAAAATCATGTGCAGCATCAGCGTCATGATCGGAGCGGCTATTCCCAAGCCGAGGCCGAACAGGCCGGCGCCGGCCATCGGCATGACCATCGCCATCATCAGGAACCAGGCGCCGATCCCGAACACGACACCGCGAAGGATCATGCTGCCGCCCGGAAGGCGATTCTGAACGGCCGCGAAAAGACCGCCCCAGACGAGGCTGCCGATCATGAAATGCATTCCCCAGCCGACAAGCGGGGACGACGCACCGACCATGGTCGTGAGCATCGCGACGACGTCGAGTTGCGGCATCATCCCCATCATCTGCTTCATCACCATGAAGACGGACAGGACCGCGGTGGCGACAAACCCGGCAAACACGCCTTTGGCATAACGGGCCATGACATGAACTCCTTGTGTTCTGCGCGCAACGCCGGCGGTGAGTCCGCGGCGCGGTGGTTGATCTGCTTGTATTTGCGCGGAAGCGGCCCGAAAGGTTACGGCCCGATTAGAACCGGAGCGGAGAAACAAACCTCTTAACCAGAAGTTTCCGCATCAGGGCCGCAATGGCAGGCCGGACCGCCGGACGACTGTTTGGGCGGGCAGGGTACCGACCCGAAGGAACAGAATACACAGCAGTCGCCTGGCTTCGGCCGCAGCAGGGCGCGGCAGCTCTCGCACTCGTAAAAATACAGACAAGCGTCCTGCGGCATGGTCTCCGTCTTGGTGTGACCGCATTGCGGGCAGGTGATCGTCGATTGTTCGATCATTTCGACTTCATCACGGAGGTGTTTGGCGCCGCGATCCGCCAGCGCAGAATCTTCCGTCCGAAAAACGACGCGACAAGCGTCAATCCGACGACTGTCCCCGCCTGCCAAACCAGCACCATAAGGCTGGCATCGACCTGATGGAACAAGCGCAACCCGACTTCCGCCAGGCCGCCTGCGGCAAGAGCGCCGAGCGCGACCGTCGTCGTTGGGGCGATGGGTGAACCGCGCAGGATCATGATCGTCATCGCCACGGCGGGTCCGAGCCCGACCATCATTATGCCCGGCAGACATTGCCAATCCGGCGTCAGCGAGAGACCTCCGGGGCCGTAGGAAAGCCACGTCGCGATGCAGCCTTGGCCGAGGGCGCCGATCCAGACGGCCAGCGGAAGGAGCGGCAGGAAGTGCTCCCAGCGCGGGCGGCCCGGTACGCCGGCGCAGAACGCCGCCATCGCGGCCATGAGGGCCGTGGCCAGGGCCGCACTCTGCTCGACGAGCCAGCGGGTATGGGACGCCTGTGCGGCGAGGTCCGGCCTCAGGCCCATGATGAACACGACGGCGCCGACCCATGGCAGCGACAGGGCGAGCCAGATGGCCGTTCGCGGCAACGGGTTCGGCAGGCGCTTGACGGGCGGCGCCTCTCCGGCAAGGTTTTTGATGAGATCCTCAGTACGCATCTTACGCATTCCCATCGCCGCTGCCGGAAGCCAAGCGCTCCCGTAGTGTCTTGAGGCCCCGATGAACGGCCACTTTCAAAGCGGCTACCGTCATGCCGCTGGCGGATGCGGCCTCCTTGAGCGACAACTCCTTCAACTTCAACAGCTCCACCGCCTGACGTTGGCCAGGCGGCAAATCGGCGATCGCGCGCTTCAGCAGTTCGGCATCACCCGGACCGTCCAAGTTCTTATTCGAATCGTCGCCGGAAAAGGTTTCGGGAAGTTCCGGCACGGCAGACTCGCTGCGCGTTACTCTGCCGCGCCGGCGCTGCGCATCGGTCGCCCTGTGCCGGGCGATGGAAGCCAGCCACGGCATGAACGGTCTCGACGGATCGTAGGTGTGCCGGACCGAGTGCAGCGAAAGCAGGACATCCTGTACGACGTCGTCGACTTCCAGACCGGACCGGCACTGCCGGCTGACGATTCGCGTGATGACCGGCACCAAGAGCCGCAAGAGCGCCGCATATGCGGCATTGTCGCCATCCTGGGCCGACTTCATCAGCGCGCTTAGATGCGCATCGGAGTCCTCGGCAGCCAAGAAATCCCTCCCGTGGCGCATCCCGTCGGTATTCGGAAGCAATTGATGCGATGCACCTGCCAAGGCGTGTCGCGCTCTCGCGAACGGCACGCCGACCGGTGATTATCACACGAACGCATGTGAAACAACGAAAGTGAAATTCAAGCCAAGCTTCCTGCGGGATATCACCGCGCGTCCGCCAGCGGCTGGCGCGAACCTGGCGTGGTGAGGATGGAGCGGCTTCAGCGGGGCACCCCCGGAGGGGCCGAGGGCAGCGATATCCGTCGCGGCTCCATCCTCATCGTTATCTTTGCGCGGATTGCGATCGAGAAGTTACGTCTGCCCATTGCGAGCCGTGCAAAGACCTTCGGGATGCACCGGAACCCGATCATGTGAGCGGTGGATGTAACCTTTTCGACGGAGCGTGCGCATTTATCGGGGAAGAGACCGTAGAGGGTATTTCGATATGAAGACATTCACGAAGGCCGCACTGAGACTCGGCGCGGCCGTAACACTCACCAGCGGACTGGCGGCTTGTGCATCCGTCGACAACATGATGCACGGCCGCAATCCCTGTGCGCCCGCTGCGGCAACCAATCCATGCGCCGCGAAGAATCCGTGCAAGGCAAAGAATCCCTGCGCGGCGGCGAACCCTTGTGCCGCGAAGAACCCCTGTGCGGCCAAGAATCCGTGCGCACCCAAGAACCCCTGCGCTGCCGCTCCGCACTAGGCGGCAGATTCCCCACCCCACTCAGGAGAACGTCCATGAAGCTTGCTCTTGCCTCGTCCCTTGTCGCTGCCGGAACACTCGCCGCCACGCTCGGCGCAGCGATCGCAGCCCCGCTCCAAATGACGCCGCAACAGATGGCATCTATGGAGAAGTGTTACGGCGTGGCGCTCGCCGGCCACAACGACTGCAAGGCCGGACCCGGCACCACCTGCGCCGGTACGTCGAAGATCGACTACCAGTCGAATTCCTGGAAGCTCGTTCCGAAGGGCACTTGCATGCAGATCAAGACGCCCTTCGGTCACGGTTCGCTCACCGAGTCCAACGCTCACCTGCCGGCTTGATGTGCGAGCGATGCATTCACAGACCCCCACCTGTGGAAGCATCCCCCCGGTTCCCGCACGCGCGGGGATCGGGGGCAAGCCGGCCCATTACGCCGAGCTTCTCGCCGCGCGCCCGCCCCTGGCCTTCGTAGAGGTCCACCCCGAAAACTACATGGGCGAAGGCGGGCCGCCGCATGCCTATCTCGAGGTGATCGCGGAGATCTATCCGCTATCTTTCCACGGCGTAGGCATGTCGTTGGGAAGTTCCGGCCCTCTCGATCGCGGACATTTGGCACGCTGGCGCAAGCTGATCGATCGCTACGAACCGGCTCTCATATCGGAACACATCGCGTGGTCTCGCGTGGGAGAGGTGTGCCTGCACGATCTGCTGCCGCTGCCATATACGGATGCGACGCTCAAGCTCGTCTGCCGCCATGTCGAGGAGATGCAACTCGTCTTGGGCCGACGGATTCTCGTGGAAAATCCGTCGAGCTATATAACGCCGAAGGATTCCGCAATTCCCGAAGCGGATTTCATGGTCGAGGTCGCGACCCGGACGGGATGCGGCCTGCTTCTCGACATCAACAACGTCTTTGTGAGTGCCACGAACAACGGTTTCGACCCGCGGGCATGGCTGGCGCGAATTTCCGGCCACCTGGTGCAGGAAATCCATCTCGCCGGCCATGCCACCATCCGGAGCGGCGAGCTTGAGCTTCGCATTGACGACCATGGCAGTCCCGTATGCGACGACGTGTGGGACCTCTATCGAGAGACGATTGCGCGCATCGGGCCGCGACCGACGCTGATCGAATGGGATACCGACGTCCCCGAACTTCCGGTTTTGCTGGGCGAAGCGGCCCGCGCCGATGCGGCCGCGGCACTCTCGGAGTCTCCCCATGCTGCCGTTGCATGAATTCCAGGCTGCGATGGCAAGCTATCTGTCGTCCCCACCGGGGCCCGATGTTTCGCATCACCTGAAGTCTATGATGCGGCCAAGTCTACGCAGCGTCGAGCGCCGCCTCGCCGTCTACAAGAACAACGTCTACGCGCGCCTTGTCGATGCCTTGCGCGACAGCTTTCCGGCCGTCGAGCGCTTGGTCGGGGAGGATTTCTTCCGGTACGCCGCGGTCCAATACGTTTCGATCACGCCCCCGAAATCGCCAACGCTGCTAGGTTACGGCAAGGACTTCGCGCGCTTCCTCGAAAATTTCCGCCCGCGCAGAATATTCCCTATCTTCCCGATGTCGCCGATCTCGAGTTCCGTTACCTCGAAGCCTATCACGCGGCAGACGCGGTTTCCGTCGGCGAGCTCGGGTGCATCAGAGACGGCGACAGCTTGCTGCTGCATCCGTCTGCCCGTCTTCTGACATCCGCCTTTCAGGTCTCGCGCATTTGGGAGATCAACCGCCGCAGCGCACCGGTGGAGGACACGGTACTGCCCATCCGGCGCGAATACCTTCTGATCATCCGGCCGCAACGCACCGTCGAGGTGCATCGATTGTCTCTTGGTATCTTCGCCGCCCTGATGACGTTTCAAGACGGGGCAACGGTGGCCGAGGCGCGTCGGGAAACGGAATGGGCCGAACCCAACGTCGATTTCCCAAATTTGCTGACCACCTTGACGGCATCCGGCGCCTTTGCCGGCGTCGCTAACGGGAAACACCTCACATGACTGCCCACACATCGCTGCAGGGCGCGCGTCAACCCTCCGGTTTGAGCCGTCTTGTTCTGTCCGTCATCCGTGCCCTCGAACGCGTCTCTTACGACACGCTGTTGGCGACGCCGGCGCGGTTGTTCATCGCGGTGACATTCTTCCTGTCGGGACGCACCAAAGTCGAGGGATTTCTCACGCTCAAGCCGAGCACCTATTACCTGTTCCAATACGAATACAGAATTCCCGTCATTCCCGCGCCGATTGCCGCGCACATCGCAGCTTATTCGGAGCACCTTTTCCCTCTGCTTCTTATCTTGGGACTTGCGTCGCGGTTCAGCGCCGGGGCGCTCCTGGTTATGACGACCGTCATCGAAGTCTTTGTTTATCCCGACGCTTGGGAAACGCACCTCGGCTGGGCGACAGCTCTGGTCTTCATCGTCTTCCGCGGTCCCGGGGCGTTGTCCCTCGACCGGCTGATCAGACGGCTTTTTGATCGCGCTGCGAAATCGAAAGTATCAGGCTGAGCGGGGAGTCCATTATTCTTCCAGAAGTCTCGCCGGTCCCGCATACGCGAGCGATTCCCGTTGCGAGCGATTCCCGTTGAAGGAATAGTGTTGAATCATGATCAGCCAAGCCGCGACGGTTGCTCGCCACGGCACGATTTCCGGGCATTGTTCTCTTTTGCAGGGAAGTGCGCCGGAAGCCGTTGTTGCTGCAACAATGTCTGCAGCTTTTCGCGCTTTTCTTGGAATTCGCTGTAAAAAGCCGCGTAAGCTTTGCAGCTAAGCCTTGGAGCGGGCGAAGGGAATCGAACCCTCGTATGCAGCTTGGGAAGCTG